>JAGGVB010000039.1 GCA_021158245.1 bacterium
ATAAAGAGCTTGAAGACAAGATGACAAAATTTCTCGGTACGGAAGATACAATTCTGTTCCCTTCGTGTATGGATGCAAATGCAGGAGTTTTTGAGGCAATTCTCGACAAAGATGATGTTATGATTTCAGATCGTCTGGTTCATGCTTCGATTATTGACGGGATCAGGCTCTGCAGTGCGCAGCATGATACTTTCAAACACTCCAATATGGAACATCTCGAAAAGAAACTTCAGCTCCATTCCGATAAAAGATTAAAGATGGTGATTACTGACGGTGTGTTCTCAATGGACGGCGATACTGCCAAACTTGATAAGATGGCAGAGCTTTGTGAAAAATATGATGCAATGCTTTTTGTGGACGATTCCCATTCAACGGGCTTTATCGGCAAAACCGGAAGAGGCACTCATGAGAAGTACGGCGTTATGGGAAAGATTGACGTTATAACAACCACTTTTGGTAAAGCGCTCGGCGGAGCTTCAGGAGGATGCGTATCCGGACGGAAGGAACTTGTTGAGATGTGCAGGCAGAAGGCACGGCCTTATCTGTTTTCAAATACAATTGCTCCTGTTGTTGTTGCAGGCGTTAACCGGGTTCTTGAAATTCTGTCCGAAAGCACTGAAAGAAGGGATAAACTTGAATCCAATTCAAACTTCTGGCGTAAAGGACTCGAAGAAGCAGGATTTGTACTGAAAGACGGCGATACTCCGATAGTGCCGATTATGCTTTTTAATGCAAAGCTGGCTCAGGATGTTTCCAAAGACCTGTACGATGAAGGTATTTATGCCATTGGATTTTTCTTCCCTGTTGTAGCAAAAGGGCAGGCAAGAATAAGGACACAAATTTCTGCAGGCCATGAAATACATCATCTGGAAAAAGCGCTTGATGCTTTTATCAAAGTCGGGAAAAAGTATGATATTCTCGGAAAGACCAAGCAGGAGATAATTGAGAAATACGGAATGTAAGAGGCCTTTCTTGTAAATCATCTTAAAGCAGGACGAAAAGGTTTTCCGTCCTGCTTTTTTTATTATAAAATAAATTGCATTTTATTAATTTGATTGTTAAAATGTAGTAAGTGCAGATATCTATGGAATTTTTTCATTACCGTTTAAACCTGGAGATGCAATAGCAGTTAAGATAATTGACGACCGTGGAATTGAGTCTTTGAGAGTGATTAATTTATAGACAACTCCAGTCGGTGACAATTTGTCACCGACTGAAAAATTATAAAAGGAATTATTGGAAATGACAAAAACAGATAATGCCATTGCCATATTTGAAGGCTATAAAATAAGACGACAATATGATGAGGGAAAAGAGGTCTGGTATTTTTCAGTGATAGATATACTTCATGTACTTCTTCAAAACACCAATTATCAAACATCCCGTAACTATTGGAAAGTGCTTAAAAACAGGTTAAAAAAAGAAGGCAGCCAGTCGGTTACAAATTGTAACCGACTGAAATTAACCGCAGCTGACGGTAAAAAATATTTTACCGATGCTGCTACGCCTGAAACGCTGCTTCGTTTAATACAATCCGTACCAAGCCCCAAAGCCGAACCCATAAAATTGTGGCTGGCAAAAGTCGGCTATGAACGAATGCAGGATATGTCGGACCCGGCAAGATCACTTGATAGAGCACGAGAGTACTGGCAGCAGCACGGCCGCAGCGAAAAATGGATTCAGCAGCGAATGATGGGACAGGAAACCCGCAATAAATTAACCGACTACTGGAAAGAGCATGATATAAAAGATGAAGAAGAATACGCTATACTTACAAATATTATACATAGAGAATGGGCTGATTTAACAGTAAAACAGCATAAAGCAATCAAATCATTGCAAACGCAGAATTTACGTGACCATATGAGTGAAGCGGAACTGATTTTTACAGCGCTTGCGGAGCTGTCTACCCGTCAAATTGCAGAAACCAACCAGGCAACAGGTTTTGTAGAAAATAAAATTGTCGGTAAAAAAGGCGGAGCGATTGCAAGAAAAGCCCGTTTGGATTTGGAAAGTAAAACCGGAAAAAGTGTTGTAACCGGAGAAAATTTTTTGCCTCCCCAAAAGCAGACAAAGCAAATCAGAAATAAGAAAAAGAGTGAATAAGAATGGCTAAAAATATTCCAAATTGATAAATGCTTCCTGAAAAGTAACAGTTCTTAGTTCAAGAGGACAATTCAAATGAATTTAAAATCCATAAAAAGATATTATCTGATTCTGTCTTTGATAATCATCTCTTTTAATTTAAGCTGTTACAAAAATCCCGATTCGGAAAGAGTGATTTTCGAAAGACTGCAGTCCCAATGGAAGTTCAAAAACAAAAAATCCGATAAATGGTATTCTGCAAAAGTGCCTGGGACTGTTCATACGGATCTTTATAATAATTCATTGATACCTGATCCTTTTTATGGAATCAATGAGAATAAACTACAATGGATTGAAAATGAAAACTGGGAATATCAGACAAAATTTGATCTTCCAGATAAAATTTTTAATAAAAAACATATTGAACTGGTTTTTAAAGGGCTGGACACTTATGCAGAAGTCAGGCTGAACGATTCTCTGATATTAAGTGCAGATAATATGTTCAGAACATGGAAAGCAGACTGTAAGGGCTTTATTAAAAAGAAAAATAATACTTTGAATATTTTATTCCAGTCTCCTTTAAAAGAAAATATCCCAAAATTTAAAAACCTGCCATATCAATTACCTGCAGGAAATGACAGAAGTGAGGTCAAGGTAAGTGTTTTTGCCAGGAAAGCCCCATATCATTTTGGCTGGGACTGGGGGCCGAGATTTGTTACAAGCGGTAT
>JAGGVB010000040.1 GCA_021158245.1 bacterium
AAATTCGTCGGCGTACCCGGGTTGTTGGTATTTTCCCAAATCAAGAATCATGCTTAAGATTGATCACAGCAGTATTGCAGGAAATTCATGAAGGATGGATTGTTGGGAGAAAATATATAAACTTTGAAAATAATAAGGACGAGGAGAACCTTGAATTACCAATTTACAGAAAAAATGTTGCATAATCTCATTTTTTTATATCGATCTTGGGCAGAGTTATAACATCTATTAAACAGCACATCTAGTATTTCAGGTAACAAATCAATCGTATCACATTCACGCAATACATCAGCTATTTGCCATGATAAGTGCCACATTTTTTTTCTAACATCTTTATCAAATCCATCTTCATTCTTTTCAGCATTAACAATATTGTCATAGAGGCTATATATTTCCATAAATTTCATATACACAATAAAAATAGCCTCTTCTTCCTTTTTCTTTAACTCATTCTTTTCTTGTACGTTATTTGATATCCAGATAGAAATGAGACTTAAAAAAATACCGCTTAATACGCCTATTGCCCATTCCCAAATATTCATCTTTCACTCCTATCTATAGACATATAACGTGACCATCTGCGGCGGCGATTAGCCGTCCGTAGCATGTCATGGTTATGTGCCCCGCCACTTCTTCTTGCACTTCTGGCAGAGCTCCATCTTCTTCCTTTCTGGCCAGGAAACGGGGTCTATCAATGGCAGCTTGAACATCTCTTCGTAATATTTTTCTACCAAGGGTAATTCGTCGGGACTTATCATTACGATGCCTCGGGGATTCTCCATCTTGTGAATGATTTTGGCGTTTACCTCTTGGCGTAACTCCTTCATGCGAGTGCCAAATAGCTGTCCACGAATACAGTTGTGACAGATGTTTGGTTTTTTGGGATTGGCCTTGTTCAGCATTTTGGCAACTGCGTTATAGAATGCGGTGTCAGCGTTACGCACTGCAAGAGCGATTGCCATTGCGTGTCTCATCTTCTCGCTTAGCGTGGTACTCCTGCGATACTCCAATAATGCTTCACTGGCAGAACCCATGGGAACAAGGAGGAAGTCATGCGGAAGTATGAGCCTGTTGTTGATAATATGCGCACCAGCCTTTCGCAGCCAGTCGTTTGGCGACTCTATTGTCCATCCATGTCTCATGTTTTGCTCACATAACGATTGGCTCTCTTGCGGCGCGCTAAACCGGCTCTTTCCAAATGCCACATTGAAAATGTTTCCAGCGGCATGACGTGACTCCGCATTTAGCGAAATGCGTCGCGGACGCCGACATTTACCCAAAGCCGAATTGAAATAAAAGAACAAAACGTTACTGGCGCGTCCGTCAGCAAATATGGGTTATACAATAATCTCAAAGTTTAAAAGACGGCCCGATAACAATCTTAAAATATCTTATTTTCTGCTCATCTTCCACAGAACTGTTTTTGATTTGATTTGCCAATCCAAATAAATATTTACATATAAAATTCAACTTAATGTTTGGAGTTATCTTGTAGCTTATCCCCGCCCCTAAATTAACACCAATATTTAGTTTTGCAATCTGAGACGAGATGTTTTTATCGTATTCCATCAAAGAGTTATAAACATGATTAAATTTTTCTCTGCCTGAAAGCAAAACCGTTATTTCCGGCCCTGCTTCAAGAAATATGTTTAAATATTTTTGCTTAATATAAAACTTCACCAAAACAGGGATTTCAATATAATCCAAATACTGGCATATTTTATACTTACCCAAGACTTTTCCATTATTATCTGCAGCAGTTTGTTCTTCCGTACTACCACCCAGCTGGCTATAAAATAACCCTGCTTCAATAAATATATTTTTTTTAAACCTTGTGTCAACTGAAGCACCAAAACTTAGTCCTATTTTGGAATTATTATACGGTCCGTATACCGGGAATGAACTCTGTCCGGTCAATCTTGATCCGGCAACTCCTGCCCATAGGTTTATATTAATATTTTTCTTTTCAATAATTAAAGATTGAGAATAAATACTTGCAGTCATGCTGATTAAAAACAAAACACAAACAACAATTAATTTTTTTCCTTTGCTTTTCATTTTTTTCCCCTTGTTAGTCCATTTTATTTAAGTTAACAATTCTGATAAAACTCACTTTTTTAAAAATTACAAATTCCATAAAAACGTAAGTGATGCGCATTTAACATAGCAGTTTAATTAACTATTGTAACTCTTCGAACAATCCAACTTGAATTCCCAGCAACCGCAGATTCAGCTCTAACTTTGATTGTATACACCCCAGATGGTGTATTATTACCTACTTTCCATACAATCATTTGAAAATTTGGACTTGATTGGTGTAGTTCAACTTTTTCATATACCTTCTGGCCTATTACATTATAAACCACTGACCTGATGTTTGCAGGATAAAAATTATAGTCTGTATCAAGGATAAGCAGACTCATGCTTTCTTTGACCTGATCACCGGAACCAGCAGGGTTTGGGAACGCGATGCTCGCCGTAAAATCAAATCTCCATATTGTAGCAGCAAAAACAATTGCTGTGCATAACAAAATTGTACTAACTATTAAAACCATATTTTTTTGCTTAAAATTAAATTGGTTAAACATAAATTACCCCCATAATTTTCATTATCAACAATTTAGTATAAATGCGCATCACTTTGAAATATAAAAATACCTGATATAGTAATTCATTTGTATAACGACCTATTTCTGCGGCGCGCCAAACCGACACCATCCAAACCCACGATTAAAATTTTGCCAGCGGCACGAAACGTTGCCGCACATTGAGAAACAAATCTCGGACGCCAGCACGCTACAAAAGCCGAATTGAAATTAATGAACGAAACGTCGCTGGCGCATCCGTCAGCAAATTTGTGTTAGCAATTTTCAGCTAAATATTGTTCAACTGAATTAATAACTTTTTTTGCAATTAATATTCCTTGATCGCATATTTTATCATCGGGATCATATTCTGGAAGAACGCTGCCAATTGGATATTTTGAGGGCATATATATTGTATTAAGAAAATCACAATCATCGTCTGTTATATCAATTTGAATATCCTTACTTTGCAATAAATACTTTAATTCAAGAATGTCATGCGTTCGTTTCATCTTTATAGACTTCTCAATTAATATTGCTTTTATTGATTTTTCGACAGATTGTTGTATATTTTGAAGGCAGGTATTGTAGAGATGGCTTTCCTTTAAAATTTGTGATGAATCTAAATTTTCATTCGCATAGATTAACCATATTTTTGTTTCATCTTTCATATACTATCTCACCACTTTTGATCTCATCTATAAAAAATCCTTCTGCATTGACAGACAAGGGAATTATATCAACCGGAAGAATTTTTGCAACACTTCTTACAAGTTTTCGATATTTCATTGCGAGAGATAAATATGTTTCATCACTTGTTTGGAAAACAGCGACATCAATATCATTTGGAGTGTCTGAGTTAACAAAGGAACCGAATAATACAATTCGCTGTACTTCTTTTTCCAATGCAAGTGTTTCACGGATTTGATTTTTTATCTTTTCTTTTTGTTTGGTAGATGTAATCATCTTTGATGCCTTAAAAATACTCAATCATCATACTAAGTTATCATTTTAGTTTATTAGATGCAAGCCAGAAATAGACATTTATTTACTTTGATAACGATTGGCTCTCTTGCGGCGAGAAAATTTTACTTAGAACGTAAATATAACACAGCGCTATATATGAGCAACCAGCTTTGAATTTTGCACAACGCTCCCGCCGTCAAGAGCAGCCGATTGTTGGG
>JAGGVB010000041.1 GCA_021158245.1 bacterium
AAAACATTGTTGCGCATAAACTGGAAAGAGATTTTTCCAGCCGAGGAGAAGATAATTTTGAAATTGTTATTGACACTTATCATGACCGGAGAAACTGCTACCATTTTATTGTTAACCCAAACGGAGCCAGATATGATGAATTGATTACTGACGAAGGAAGAGGCAGAAACAGAGACTGGAACGGGGTGTGGGACGTACAAACCCGAATCACAGCACAAGGATGGTTCGCAGAAATCCAAATACCATTTTCAACTCTTAAATTTAAAAAAACTGATAAGCAGATATGGGGTATTAATTTTGAGCGCAACATCAGCAGAAAACATGAGCAGGTTTTATGGCAGGGATGGTCGCGTAACTACAATCTTGAGCAGGTATCCCATGCAGGTATTCTTGCCGGAATTGAAGGAATATCTGGCGGGCATCTTGTTGAAATAAAGCCTTACATCACAGCCGGCGTTGAAAAGCATGAATCCGGGAATCCAAACGGCATAACACATATTGGCGGTGATATTGATTATCTGCTGTCTTCGAATCTTAAATTAAACCTTACTGCCAACACCGATTTTGCCCAGATAGAATCCGACAGATCAGTTATCAATCTCAGCCGATTCTCTATTTATTATCCTGAAAAAAGAAGTTTCTTCCTTGAGGGAAAAGAAGCCTTTTCTTTTGGAGCCCGCGGTATGCCTTCTGTTTTTTATTCCCGCAGAATAGGGATTAAGAACGGCTCCCAGATCCCTATTATCGGCGGAGTTCGTTTAATGGGGAAAACCGGCAGAACCAATATAGGAATGCTCTCAATGCAGACAGACGCAGCAGCAGGAGATCCATCTACAAATTTTTCCGTTCTCAGGCTTAAACAGGACATTGCAGGCCAGTCAAATGTTGGAATGATAGTAACTTCCAAAAACTCTTCAGCAGGATCAAATTATGTTTACGGAGTAGATGCAAATTATGTAACATCTCATCTGTTCGGAGATAAAAATCTCTCCATAGGCGGATCATTTGCCCAATCGCAAACAGGATCAAATAATAATGGAAATTCAACGGCCTATTCGGTATATTTAAGCAGTGATAATGACAAAATTGAATACGATTTTGCTTTTGCAAGAGTGCAGAAAAATTTTGATCCTCAGGTTGGATTTCTGAGAAGAAAAAATTACAAATTCCTTTACACTGAACTGCAGTTCAATCCACGGCCATCATTCATTAAATGGATAAGAAAAATGGAAGTTAAACCAATTGATGTGGATGCCTATTTTACAGATGACACAAATGAGCTTGAAACTCTCGGAATGGAGTGGCGGCCTCTGGGGTTCTCCACAAAAAGCGGTGAATACATGGAGTATAATATTCAGAGATTTTATGACAGGCTTGACGAACCATTTGAAATTAATGACGGCGTTGTTCTTCCGATCGGGGGATACTGGTACACAAGACACGAACTTCAGGGAGGCACTTACAGAGGGAGGAAGGTATCGGCAGGTATGGGTGCAAGCTGGGGACACTACTACACAGGATCCCGTGCTGAATTTCAGATTGAACTGAACGCAAATATCAACCGGCATTTCAACCTTAGCTGCGATTATTCCTATAATGATCTGAAATTTCCCGAAGGTGCTTTCAGAACTCATGAAATAGGCGGCAGAGCCCAGTACGCTTTTAATACAAAACTTTTAACCTCATTTTTCGGCCAATGGAACAACGAAGACAATAAAATTCTGATTAATTTCCGTCTGAACTGGATACCAAAAATCGGAAGTGATTTCTATCTTGCAGTTAATCAGATACTTGACACATCCGGCGGAAAATTAACAGTGAAAGATTTTACCATACTTTCCAAACTTGTATGGCGATTTGTTATTTAACTATTTAAGGAGGTGCACAATGTTAAAAAAACACATGATTATTTATGTAACAGCAGTACTTTTATTTGTCGGGATTACAGCATGCAGCCAGCAGAAAAAGACTGACACTAAATTACCGTTAAAAGTGCAGCAGTCTGTTAAACAAGCTTTCCCTGACGGGAAAATAATAAAAGTGAAGAATGAGAATGAAAATGGCAAAGAATATTTTGAAGTACTGGTCAGGACCGATGATACTTTATATGAACTTGACCTGTCTTCTTCCGGAAAAATTCTCAAAAAAGAAATTACTACATCAGAGCAGGAAAAAGAAGAATCTCTGAAAGAAAAGAACGAAGAAGAGGAAGAATTAGTTTTTACTTTTGACGGAGATGAAACCGGCGGACTTCCTGACGAATGGGTCTCATGTAAAACGGGAAAAGGCAATCCCGGAAAATGGGTAATTTTAAAGGATTCCACAGCTCCAAGCAAACCTAACGTGCTTGCACAGACCAGCAAGGAAAATTTCGGTTATCATTTTAACATCGCAGTTGCGCAAAATACGGATTTTGAAAATCCTGAGATAAATTTAAAATTTCAAGCTGTTGACGGACAGGAAGATCAGGGAGGCGGGCCTGTGTGGAGATATCAGGACGCTGACAATTACTATATCTGCCGTGCCAATCCGCTGGAAAATAATTTCAGGGTTTATAAAGTGATAAACGGCAACCGGAGACAACTCGGGAGCGCATCTTTTGAAATCCCTGCAAAAGTGTGGCATACAATTAAAGTGGAAAACAGAGGCAGCCGGATTAAATGCTGGCTTAACGGAAAACTATATCTTGATGTTAATGATGATTCTTTCAAATCAGGAAAAGTCGGGCTCTGGTCCAAGGCTGATGCTGTAACCTATTTTGATGATTTTGAAATCAGTCAGGAGGAATCTGAATCCGGGTCTGAAGATGATTAATTGACAAATAAAACCTGTAAAAAATCCGGGGCGGGATTTGAGGTTATAACCGATTCTTTTGCCCCGGATAATCTTTTTTAACTTCATTTTTGAAAGGTTAATAATGAAGAAGGTTAAATTGATATTAATGTCTTTTTTTGTATTAGTTCTGACTTTTCAAAAGCAGGCACTTTCCCGCGACATAACTCTTTCCAAGTGCATTCAGAGTGCAAAAAACAATTTTTATCTTATAGAGGCCAACAAACATGCAGAAACTGCTGCGGAAAAAGCCTTTAAAGCAAAAAAATCCCTGTCCATGCCTCTTTTTTCCGGGGCATTAACTGCAGGCAAACATTATCTTGATTCTTACAATTTCAATCAGGAATCATCCCTGATTAATATTGACTGGGCAGTGGGAGACCTACTTTTAAAAACTTCTGAAGCTGATCTCCAGAATGTATTTATCAAAAGGGCTCAAAAAAAGGAACTTGTTCTTAGTATCACTAAAAGAACTGCTGAACTTTATTTTGTAATTTTACAAAAACAGAATCGTCTTGAACTATTACAAAAACGTCTTGCACTGCTTAAAAATCATTTTGATGTAGCTCACGCTTTATGGAAAGCAGGGAATAAAACTCAATTGGACATTCTGAGAACCCAGGCAGAAATATCAATTCTGCAGGAACAGATAGAAAAACAGAATATGGATATAGAAAATAAATGGCAGGAACTCGCTCTGCTTACAGGATATGATATTTCTGCAAAACCCAATCTTCTGCCCGTTGATATTGAAAGACTATGCACAGAGCCTTTGCCTTCTCTTGATAAAAACAGTTTTGAAAACCATCCTGCAGTTCAAAAATACTCTTTTATGATAAAAGCTGAGGATATTAAAAGAAAAGCTGTTTATGCCGGTCGCCTTCCACATCTCAGCATTTCAGGAGGGTACATTAATGACAGAGATCCTGCAGGTGACGGAAATTTCTGGCAGGTGGATGCCGGAATCAGCCTGCCTCTGTTCCGCTGGGGAGAGACCGGATATAAACGCCAAAAATATCAGGCAGCGGCTCGTTCCCTTACTGCCATGAAAATGAATACAGAGCGAGAACTTAAAATAAAAACCGTTCAGATTATTGAACGCCTGAAAAAAATAAAAAACATACTTGCTCTTCAACACACAAGGGAAATAACCTGCGAAAAAGCATTCAATTTTTCCAGAACGAGTTATGAAGCAGGACTTATCACAAACCTGGAGTACCTTGCAGCAGAACAGCAGTTTACTGAAACACAAATTGTCGTACAGGAGACCAGGCTTGAATACGTACTTAATTTGATTGATTTCTATATAATAACAGGACAAACAGAAAAAATTATGGCATTTTAGTAGTTATAATATTACTTATTAAATAATTTTAAAAAAGCATAAAGGTACAACCATGAAAAAATTTATTTTTCTTTTATTACCAATGATTATTTTTATCTCATCATGCAGAAACAGCCGCCAGGAGCTTTCTCAAACTGTTACTCCTCAAATACACATCAAGGCAGAGCCTGTTATCCAGGCTGATATTACTGATACCGTAAAAATCTACGGAGAAGTAAGACTGAGGAATGAAGCAATGCTGGCTTCCCAGTTTGACGGCAGATTAACTGAATTCTCTCTGCTTATTGGTGACAAGGTGAATAAAAAACAACAGGTTGGAATTATTATCCCTCCCAGGAGAGAAGCTCTTCTTCAGGTAATGAACCGGATAAGCTCTGATTTACGTCCAATGCTGAAAGAACAGATAAAATCCATACCCTTATCCAGTCCTGTGCAAGGTACTGTACTCGAAGTATTTCACCACAGCGGTGATGTGCTTCAAAAAGGGGAAACTATAGTACATATCGGAAATTTAAATACTCTGGATATATACGGTGATCTGCCCATAACCTACATAAACTCAGTTAAAAAATTAAAGAATATATCAGTTGAATTTGTCAATTTTTCCCATAAGCCGGTAATGGCTCCCATTGAAGCTGTAAACGGTAAAGTGGACAAGACAAAGCAAATCGTTATTTTAAGGCTCAGACTTGATAACCCGCACAGAGGATTCCGCCCCGGAATGCTTGTAACTTTAAAATTCCCGGGGAAATCTCACAAATCAGCTCTTTTAATACCGCGCGCTGCTCTTTTGGAAGAAGAAGGTGTTTACAATGTTTTTGTTGTTAAAGGAAATAAAGTTGAAAAACGTTTTGTCAAACCCGGAATTTTCAATAATAACAAGGTGGAAATACTATCCGGCCTGAAACAGGGAGAGCTGATTGCAACACAAAAAGCATACTCCTTAATTGACGGAATGGAGGTAATTGCCGAATGAAAGGATTATCCGGATTTGCAGTAAAAAACAAAGGAGCCGTAGTTTTTACAGCTCTTCTGCTCTCTTTAATTGGATTTTATCTGATTTACGAAATCCCTGAAGGCGTTTTCCCTGATGCTACTTTCCCCAGAATTGCAGTAATGATTGACTATGGTCTGGCTCCTCTTAAGCAGATGGAAATGGAAGTTGCAAAACCAATTGAAGAGGCTGTAATGATGGTAGAAGGAGTACGCATTGTCCGTTCTTCCATCAGCAGGGGCTCTGCGGAAGTAAACATTGATTTTCAATGGAACCAGGATATGTTCCGCGCTTACCAGCTTGTGCAGGCGCAGGTCAGCGGTATCCAGAACCAGCTGCCAAAGGGAGTAAAACTGGAAGTACGGCGTTTTACAACCAGCACCTATCCTGTAGCAGGATTCAGCCTGACATCGGACAAACTTGATCTTCTGCACCTGCGTGACCTTGCCATATATACTATCCGTCCGCAACTTGCAAGTATTCCCGGTATCTACAACATTGAAGTAATGGGAGGAAAAGAGAGGGAATACTGGGTCAACCTTGATCCTCAGAAACTTGCCGCATTAAAACTTGATTACAAAACTATTGAAGATGCTCTGCAAAAATCAAATTCCTTAAAATACGTGGGCAGGCTTAACGAATCGAACAAACTGTATCTGAATATAGCTGACAACCGTTTTTTAAATATTAATGATATTAAAAATACAGTTATCGCACGGCGCGGTGCAACTCCGGTCTATCTGTATGAAATAGCTGATGTTAAACCAGCACTGAAAGAGACATTTCTTGCATGCGAAAGCGATCTTAAACCTGCGGTACTTGTAACAATAATTAAGCAGCCTGGAACAAACGCAGTATCTATAATGAAAGAGGTAGAGAAACGCTGGGATGACCTGAAATCAAATGTACTGCCTGCAGACGTAAAGGTTAAAAAATGGTACGATATGACAGACTTTATCCGGCGGTCAATGCACAACGTCCGCGATGCTATATTTCTCGGCGCTTTACTGACAATTCTTATTCTGCTCCTCTTTTTACGCCGGATACGGATTACGCTTGTTACTGCTGTAATTATACCTATTGCTCTTTTAATCACGTTCATTTTTATTAAGATGATCGGAGCCAATTTAAATTTAATGAGTCTCGGCGGTCTGGCAGCAGCAATCGGAATTCTGGTGGATAATGCAATTGTTGTTGTAGAAAATATTGAGCGTTATCTTGAGGAAGGGCATCAGCGGACAGACGCTGTAATTGAGGCAACAAAAGAAATAATTCCTCCTCTTCTCGGAGCCACCCTTACTACACTTGTTGTTTTCATTCCTCTGGTATTTTTATCAGGCGTGCCCGGTATCTTTTTCAGAGCACTGGCCTCCACTCTCGCTATTGCTATTTTTGTTTCAATGCTTCTCGCAGTGTTTGTAACACCTGCAATAGCTGTTATTTTTATTTCAACAAAAAAGAAAACACAGGGCTCCTTTCTTCCTAAAATAATTAATCTTCAGCAGAAATCACTTAAAATGATTATGCACCGTCCCCTGATAATCTTTCTGCTTATAGCTGTTTTAATCTTTGTCACTTTTTTCTCATATCTCAGAATCCCCAGCGGATTTTTGCCTGAATGGGATGAGGGAACCATTGTACACGATTATCTTGCACCTCCGGGCAGCTCAATTGAGGGTACAAAAAGTATGCTTAAGAGTATTGCTGAATACATCATGAGCATACCGGATGTTGAGACTTATTCTTTGCGGACAGGACGCAGCCTTGCGCATCCCAGGACCCACGCTAATGACGGAGATTTTGTCATCAGCTTGAAAAAGGGTCACAAACTCTCTTCTTTTGAGATCATGGACATGCTGCGTAAATTTGATGAGACTCATGAGCCCCGTCTTGAACCGGAACTGTTTCAGGTTCTTCCTGACAGGCTGAACGATCTCAGCGGTGAGATTGCTCCTATTGTAATTAAAGTGTTCGGGAACAATCTCTCTGTTATTCAGCAGACTGCCGCACAAATCGCTGACTCCCTGAAGAATGTAAACGGCGCTGTTGATGTCTATAAAGGCTTTTTCCGCGGTGAGCCGGAACTTACTATCCGGGTACATCCTGAAGCTGTCAGTCGTTACGGACTTTATGTTGATGAAATAACCCGGGCAGCTCACATGGCATTGTGGGGGGATGTACCTACAACTATGATGGAAGGACTAAAGATGATTCCAGTCAGAGTCCGCTATAACAGAGAGGACTTTAACCGTTTTGAAAGAATCAAACGACTGCCTGTATATTTGAGCTCAATAAACAGAGTTCTGCCTCTTGAAGAAGTGGCTGACATACAAAAACTGCCCGGCAAAACAGACATTGACCATGAAAACTTAAGCCAGGTTGTTAATATAAAAGCGCACATTTCCGACCGTGACCTTGGAAGCATAATTAAAGATGTTAAAACTATGCTCACACATATACCTCTGTCTCCGGGAGTTACAGTGGAAATTGGCGGGCAGTATGAGAGCCAGCAAAGAGCTTTCCGCGAGTTGATTCTGATTCTTGCTTTCGGCATTTTGCTTGTTTATTCAATTCTGCTTTTCGAATTTAAATCATTTAAAACATCAGGTATCATACTTTTTGGTACTGTGCTTTCTGTCAGCGGTGTTTTTCTTATGCTCTGGATTACCGGCATTCCTCTTGACATATCTGCTTTTATGGGTATGATAATGATAATCGGTGTGGTGGTTAACAACGGTATTCTGCTTATTGATTATGCAGAGAAATATATAAAGAAAAACCACGACATTGCAGAAGCTCTGCTTCTTGCAGGAAGAGTACGCCTGCGTCCGATTTTAATGACTACACTTGCAACAATATTCGGTTTTATGCCCCTGGCTCTTGCTTTTGGCGAAGGTTCCGAAATGCTCAGGCCTCTTGCAGTATCAATGATCGGAGGAATGAGTCTGTCCATGCTGCTCTCTTTACTGATAATTCCGGGACTGTACTATATTGCTAATAGACGCCAACATGTTTTTAACAGTAATGAATAAATTTACAAATAATGAAAATATATTGGGGAAACATCTGCCTGCTCTGGCAATAGCTGGTTACTTCTGACAGTTGTTTCCCCAATAAAAATCACGGGCATAGTCAACCTTTGTAATTTAAGAAAAAAATCTTCCGGGTTTTAACAGGGAATATAATATATTTTTATTTTCATTTGCATTAATCATAACTATCTCATAAATTTTTTAGTAATGACCCTGCCTGTTGCACACAATAAAACTTATTATCTGGCCTAAAAATTAACCCTTTGTATTTAATGTTGAAATTTAATATAATTATGAATATGGAGAATCAGTACAAAATTCTTGTTTTTACTAGTCTCATCCTTTTTAGCCTGCAGCATAATGCTGTAAAAGCCCAGTCAATTACAGTCAGAAATGACTGGGATCTTTCAATAGGATATTCTGATCTCGCGTCTCCACCTGTAAGCGATTTAAAAAGTACATATAAAAGTAAGATCCGGCAGACAAGAATACGCATAAGAAGGGCAAGAAATAAATTCTGGGAGGTCTCAATCAGTATGAGCCCGGACGCTGACTGGCCAGGTGATTTTCATCTCTATGCAAAAAGAACAAGAGACGGTAGAGGAAGGGAATATGTTGAGGGAGGTGAAAGCTTTCAGGAAATCACACAGATTGACAATTACTTTTTCGATGGATTCCTTAACAGAAGAAGAATGTGGGTACAGTACCGTCTTACAGGAGTAAGTATAAAAATTCCTTCAGGTACTTACTCAACAACAATAACGTATACGGTTATAGAAACATAAATTTTTACAAAGCATTAATTTTATCGGAAAAAGGGAATCATGGACAAAACACGTAACCTGTTTTTTATAATTTTATTTTTCATTTTATCTCACCAGGCTTTATTTTCTCAAAAGAGATTCTCTTTTATTAAAGAGGATATAAACATTGTAATTAGTGATAATAAAAAATTTTGTTCCGGAATAACGGACTTTAAAAGAAATGATCTTATTAAACTGGGAATTATAACAGGGGGCACTTTTCTCTTATTCTCTGTTGACAGAGATTTGAAACAATTTGCTCAAAATCACAAAAGCAGTCAAAATGATAAAATATTTAATTTTGACAGTTTTTACGGAAATTCATATACGGCAGGATTTACTCTTGGAATTTATGGAGCCGGCCTGATTTTAAAAGATAAGAATGTCCGCAGGGCTGGTTTAAAATCTATGGAGGCTTTTGTATATTCGGGAATGGTTACAACTGTTTTAAAAATACTGATAGGCAGAAGAAGACCTTATGGCGGGGACAGCAATCTTTTTTTTAAACCATTCCAAAAAGAATCTTTATATAAATCCCTGCCAAGCGGCCATACAACAGTCAGTTTTGCCGTATCCTCCGTGCTGGCAGAATCAGTGGATAATTCCTTGTGGAAAATCTTCTGGTATGGTTCCGCCGGAATGGTGGCAGCTTCACGTGTTTACCACAATGCTCACTGGTTTTCCGATGTGGTTTTGGGCGGGATCATCGGTTACAGCGTGGGGAGTTTTATTATAAAATCTGATGACGGAAAATTAGATAAGAGCAATTCTCACATAGTAAAAAAAATTGCTCCATATTTTGCAAGTAATGGCGCAGGACTGATGATTCGATTTTAGCAGGTGGTTAGTTTAATCAAATATTTTAAAATATTTAATTAAACTATAACTTATATTAATTTTGATTTCGATCAATTTTTTTGTAAATTTCCGAAAGTATTTTGCAGGTTCAAATAACTCCTTGATTATATCCGGGAACAGTACTGCATAAAATTTTAAAGGAAGCCAAAATGGAAAGCTTGAATATTCTTTTCATAAACTCCATTCAAATGTGGGGCGGAGCGGAAATTTGGCTTATGGATGTGATGCACGGCCTGATTGGCAAAGGCCATAAAGTGACGCTTGTCTGTCAGCCGGACACCATTCTTGAAAAAAATGCCAGGAAGGAAGGCTTCGATGTTGTATCTGTAAAAATGCGCAGCGATTTTGACCCTCTTGTCATCATGAAGATATGGCGCCTCATGCGGAAAAAAAATATTCATGTTTTGTGTACCAACATGGACAAAGAGTTGCGATTTGGCGGCATTGCAGCCAAACTATCCGAAGTAAAAGCTGTTATCCCTTCACGGGAAGTAGATTATCCCCTGAAAAACAAACTTCGCTATCGATTTACATACAATTATCTGGCAGATTATATCATTGCCAATTCTTTTTCAACAAAAAACACTCTGCTTAAAAATGCTCCCTGGTTACAGGCAGATAGAATTGAAGTGGTTTATAAAGGCATCAGCCCTGAACCATATCTGGAGGCACCTGATGACAGAGGAAAAATCCGGGCTGAATTTGGTGTCGGCCCGGAAGAACATCTCGTAGGATTTGTCGGACAAATTGATGAAAGAAAATGCATTAAAGATATCATCAGGAGCATTCCTGCTGTTTTGAAAGAATTGCCTGATACCAAATTCCTTTTTGCCGGAAAAGGGAATCTTGAAGAATATCTTTTAGAACAGAAGAGCAAACCCGGACTGACTGACAAAATAATTTACGCAGGTTTCCGTAAAGATATTCCCGCAATCATGAAAGCAATTGATCTGCTTATTCTTCCGTCAAGAGTAGAAGGATTCGGATACGTTTTAATTGAAGCCATGGCAGCAGCAAAACCCGTTGTAGCAACAAACGTAAGTAGTATCCCGGAAATTGTAAAAAATGGTGAAACCGGCTTGTTGGTTCCTGTTCATAAACCTGAAGCATTGGCAGAAGCAATGCTAACTATCCTTAGAGATAAAAACATGGCTGCTCTTATGGGTAAGAATGGGCGTGACAGAATGATCGGAAATTTTACAATTGAGCGAATGGTAACACACATAGAATCTATTTTCCTTGATTTTGTAAACGGTGTAAATAAAAAATAAACCTTTATATAAAAACAACAAAAAAATATTTTCCCATAGAGGACAATTGCAGCAATATTTAAATCATGGACTTTTATTTTTTCTTGACCATTATGCAACTGCTGCTTATCTTAACCTATACGATTTATAACAAGGACAAATTGAAAATATCCGCTATCATAATTCATTTTGTTGTTTCTTAATCTTTGCAAAAAGGAGGATTATTATGCGCAAACCTATGAAGATTGCCTGTCTCATCCTGACTGTAATTTTGTTTGCCGGGTTCAGTTTTGCCCAGGACAAAAATTATTACAAACCCACAACAAATTTTTGGGGAAAACCCGATACTATCCTGACTATGGATTTTTCGAGAATTCACATACCTGCATCACCAGAATCTTTCCAGCAGGTATTCCATTTCTCTCCCATACGCCAGGATACTACAGGAACATGCTGGTGTTTTTCAGGAACATCTTTTCTGGAATCGGAAATCTACCGCATCCACAAGAAAAAAATTAAACTCTCCGAGATGTTTACAGTCTACTATGAGTATGTTGAAAAAGCAAGACGTTTTGTTAAAGAAAAAGGTAATTCGGTTTTCGGAGAGGGCTCGGAAGAAGACGGCGTTATAAACAGAATTAAACAGTATGGTATTGTAAGAGAAACTGATTACAAAGGGCTGCTGCCCGGCGAGACAAAATACAACCATAGCAAAATGGTTAAAGAACTCTCAGACTATCTTGCATTTATTAAAAAGAACGGATACTGGGATGAGAAAATTACACTGACAAACATCAAATTGATCTTAAATAAATATATGGGCAAACCGCCTGAAATTATTGATTATAACGGCCGGAAAATGACTCCCAAACAATTTGCAGAAAAAATTGTTAACCTGCCGATTGATGATTATGTAAGTTTAATGTCATTCAAGTACCTTCCTTTTTACACAAAGGGTGAATACAAGGTTCCGGATAACTGGTGGCACAGTAAAGAGTACTACAATGTTCCTCTCAATATCTGGTACAATGCTATTAAAAGTGCAATTAAAAACGGATACTCAATTGCCATTGGCGGAGATGTCTCAGAACCCGGGCATAACGGAGAGGCCGATGCATGCATTATCCCGTCTTTTGACATCCCGACAAAATACATCAATCAGGATTCCCGCGAATTCCGCTGGTATAATCATACTTCTCAGGACGACCACGGAATCCATCTTGTAGGTTATACTCATTATAAAGGCCACGACTGGTTTCTCATTAAGGATTCGTCTTCCAGCGCCAACAAGGGTAAATTCAAAGGTTACTTTTTCTTCAGAGATGATTATGTTAAACTTAAAATGCTGACCTTTATGGTTCACAAAGATGCAGTTAAAAATATCATGGCAAAATTCAACAAATAATGGTTTTAATATAAAATATGGCCGTATGATTATTTATGCGGCCATATTTTTAATGTTTTAAAGAAACAGTTATTTTTATTTATACCCCAAAATCAACAATGATCCCATTTTACAATTATACTTAAAATTAACTTTCTTATCTTATCATCATCGGCTTAATATTTGCATCTATACTACATTGATTATAGTTTATATTTGGCAGTCTTCGATCTCAGCAAGCTAACATATTGAGATTATTAATGATAAAGATGATACTGAATAAATATTTTTATGTTGCAACTTACAAAATTAAACCTTTGTATTTAAGGTTGAAATTTAATATAATTATGAATATGAAAAACCAATACAAAATCTTTGCTTTTACTTTCCTTCTCTTCTTTTTTATACAAAATAATACTGTTAGAGCTCAGTCAATTACAGTCAGAAATGACTGGGATTTGTCAATCGGATATTCTGATCTGATTTCTCCTCCTGTAAGCGACTTAAACAGTACTTATAAAAGCGAGGTAGAGCAGACAAAGATACGAATAGGAAGGTCCAGAAATAAATACTGGGAAGTATCAATAAGTATGAGCCCTGATGCTGACTGGCCGAGTGATTTTCATCTCTATGCAAGAAGAACAGGAGATGGCACAGGAGACGGATACGTTGAGGGAGGTGAGGACTTTCAGGAAATAACCGAGATTGACAACTATTTTTTTGACGGTTTCTTAAACAGAAGAAGAATGTGGGTACAGTATCGTCTTACCGGGGTAAGTATTGCAATTCCTGCCGGAACATATACCGCTACAATAACATATACGGTTGTAGAGATTTAACCTTTTTTACAAAAAGTATAAAACCATTAAAAACATCGCTACAATCATTCAATACTTGCAAATCATCATAAAAATCAATATATATAAAGGCACAACTTTAATGAGGAATAACAGCATTATGTCCACAGCAAAAGCCGATTACCTTTATCAAAAGAACCATGTCTTCTTTGCACAAACAGCCGGCGGCATAGAAGAACTGGCATGCAAGGAGGCAGAAACTCTGAAAGCAGAATCAGTGAATCCCGGCTTCAGAGGTTTCTTTTTTAAGGGTAGTCCGGAGGTTCTATACAGGCTGAATTATCAGGCCCGGCTGATTACCAGAATCCTGGCGCCGCTTACAAAATTTTACTGCAACAATACTGATGATATATACAGATATGCATGGAAGATCAACTGGCCGGATATTTTTAATCTAAAAAATACCTTTGCTGTTTTCAGTAACGTATCCAACAGCAACATTACCCACTCAAAATTTGCAGCTCTAAAACTTAAGGATGCGATTGCTGATAAATTCAGAACACGCAGAAACAACAGAAGGCCGAATGTTGACACAAACAATCCTGATATTCGTTTTTTTCTACATATTAATAATAACAAGGCAACAATTTATCTTGACACATCAGGAGATTCCCTGCATATGCGGGGGTACCGGAAAAAAAGCGTTTCTGCTCCTATGCGCGAAACAGTAGCAGCTGCAATTATACAAATGATAGAATGGAATGGTGAGCAGCCGCTATATGATCCGATGTGCGGCAGCGGTACTCTTTTATGTGAGGCGCTGATGCACTATTGCCGAATCCCTTCAGGATACTTGCGGAAACGATTCGGATTTGAACTGATGCCTGATTTTAATCCTGCAGTTTGGAAAAAAGTAAAATCAGAAGCAGACAGCCTGATCAGGGAACTGAAACCCGGTTTAATAAGCGGTAGTGATATTGACTCTGCGGCATTTGAAGCATGCACGGCAAACCTAAGTGAACTCCCCGGCAGTCTTAAAGTACAGGTTGAACAAAAAGATTTTAACAAACTTGACAATCTAAATAACAAGGTAATCGTCACTAATCCACCTTACGGCTTCAGGCTTAATAAACAAGATGAAACAGCTCTCATTAAATCATTCGGTGACTTCCTTAAACAAAAATGCAGCGGTTCCACTGCTTATGTTTATTTCGGCAATCGGGAATTAATTAAACGGATAGGGCTAAGAACCGCTTTTAAAAAGCCTCTGCAGAGCGGAGGCCTTGACGGCAGGCTCTGCCGGTTTGACATGTATTAACGACCTACTCTCCCACCCAGTCGCCCAAGTGGTACCATCTGCCGCGGGAGGGCTTATCCGGCTGCTGCCGGATCGGAATGGGATCGGGTCTTACTCTTAAATCATTCATCAAATTATTCCCGTTA
>JAGGVB010000042.1 GCA_021158245.1 bacterium
TGAAAAATTTAACAGAATTGAATTTACCTGGGGCCAGGCAGAACCTGTAATTGAAGATGCTGCTCATAATCTGAATAAAGGTGAAGTGTCTGAAATTTTGAAAGTATCAAACGGATATATAATTCTGAAACTTGAGAACCGTATAAAGAATGTTATGCTAACGGAAGAAAAATATCAATCCAAAAAAACAACAATTGATAAAATAATCCGCAGAAGAAGAGAGGCAGTACGTTCAGGCAAGTTTGTGGAAGAATTCATGAAAGGAAAGAATGTAGTTCTTAAAGGAAAAGCATTTAATTTTATGACAAAAGAGCTTGAAAAACAGATTGAATTTAATAAAAAAAGTAAGTCCTCTCCAAAAGTAAAGATGCTTGTCCGGAAAGAGGTTCAGCTTGTGCAGGACAACCTGGCTAATCATCTTGATGACAAGCTGATAACATTTAACGGAAGAGCATGGACAACAGGGCAATTTCTTGAAAAGCTGTGGATGATGGAAGTTCCTGTAAACCGACAGTCTCCTGAGAAATTTAGAAAAGGTTTACAGGAGAGTATCCGGATAATGGTCAGAAATGAGCTGCTTGCAGATGAGGGGATGAGACGGGGATTGGACAGGAGTGAAAATGTACAAAAGGAACTGCAGATGTGGCGGGATAATTTTTTGTATGTTTTAATGAAAAACAGATACAGAGAAAAGGGCGGGGATGTCGGAGAAGAATTTGATATATTAAAAAAGAACCATTCCGTGAAAGTTGATACTGTACTTCTGAAAAAGATTACATTGACTCATGTGCCAATGGTTGGTGTGTGGACTGATTTTCAGAGGCAGCTTGTGGCGCCGATATGGCCTCAGTTGTGAAAGCAGTCGGCATGCAAAAATTTCTCGCAAAGCACGCAAAGAGCGCAAAGAAAGAATAAAATAAGAATATCCGTTCTGTTAGCTGTAATTTTTGTCATTCATGGGAAAGCAGGGATTCAGTTGAATGTGCGCCTCTACAAAAAAAATGTTAAATTTTTAAAAAAAACCTTGACAATATGGAATTAATTTTATAACATGCAATCGAAACGCTTCGATGAAGTATCAGCGTTTCATCTGACATCCAATAACTAAAGCACTGTTTTACATACACTTCAAGGAAAATAATTGTCTTAAAAACTCGAAACGCTTCGAGGAGATGTGAGTAATGGGCGTAACAATTAAGGATGTCGCTGCACGGGCCGGAGTTTCTCTTTCTACTGTTTCACTTGTTTTGAATAATAAAAATAATGTAAGTGAAGAGATGAGGCATAAAATAATGCAGGCGATTAAGGACCTGGATTACCACCCGAGCCGTATTGCCCGCGGGCTTGCCAGTAAGACAACAGGTAATATAGGATTTATTCTTACTGATAAACATTTCTCCAGGGCGGAGCCTTTCTATACCAAAGTTTTTCTGGGTACTGAATTCGAGGCACGCTACCATCATTATTATGTGCTTCTGACAACAGTGGAAGAGAGCTTTCGTAAAGATAAGTACATTCCCCGCTTTCTTCTGGAGAAAAATGTAGACGGAGTAATACTGGCAGGAAAAATCCCCGCAGGATTAATTGAATATATCCGCAGTGTCAGTATTCCATATGTGTTTGTCGATAATCTCCCGAAAACCGGACAGATATCTGCTGTGCTGATGGACAATGTGGACGGAGCATTTCAGGCGGTTTCTCATCTGATTAATCTGGGGCACAAACAGATTGCTTTTGTAGGCGGAGATATGGAGCATCCCAGTTTACTGGAGCGTTTCGAAGGATACAAAAAGGCCTTAAATCATTTTAATATACCTTTTAATGAAAAATTAGTTGTTTCTGATGAAAAATATACAGCTATAGAAGATGGGTATAATGCTATTTGTAAAATGATAAAACGCAAAATTGATTTTACCGCAGTATTTGCAGGTAATGATGCAATGGCTCAGGGCTGTATGCGCTGCCTCAGGGAAAATGGGATGGAAGTGCCGGGGCAGGTTGCGCTTGTTGGTTTTGACGATATTGAAAGTGATGTGCAGATTGAGCCGAATTTAACTTCGGTACGTGTAGATAAAATTGAACTGGGTGCTGTGGCAATCCGCCGCCTTGTTGAAATGATTCAGGCAGGACATTTCATACAGGGGAAGACAGTACTTCCCGTTGAATTGGTTATCAGAAGATCAACAGATGTTTAAAGTCAATAAAAAGGAGGTGATTCAAGAGAAAAGAATGAAATGTGAAGGGTTGTTGAGGAAGAGGGGCGTTTTAAGGGGATTTTAAAACTAATATTTTCACAGGAAAGGGAGGTTAGTAATGAGAAAGGTTTTAACAGTCTTTTTATTGGGTTTATTTGCAGCAGGTTTGGTATTTGCCCAGGGTACCCTTCTGGTAAATGGAGACCTGGAAACAATGCAGCCCAATTTCTGGAACTCCATTGGCAGCGGTGCTACAATGACCTGGTCTGCGAATGGTTATGACGGCAGTCTCCGCTCCTTTGAGATTGAGAAAA
>JAGGVB010000043.1 GCA_021158245.1 bacterium
CCAATTTTGTAAAGAATTTTAAAACTCCATGCCTTGTAATTACAGGAGAGCGGGATTACAGAGTTCCCTACACCCAGAGCCTTCAGTTTTTTACAGCACTGCAGAAAATGAATGTCCCGTCAAGACTAATTGTTTTTAAAAATGACGGGCACTGGCCGAATTATGTAAAATCAATGCCCCTTTACTACAATGCGCATCTTGACTGGTTTCACAAATATCTCGGCGGAGATCCTGCACCGTATGACATGAAGAAGATGATAAGAAACCGGGCTTTTTAAAATCTTAATAATAAAAATTGCGGATACTGTCTGATCAAAACGGCAGTATCCGCAAAATATCACTCATAGGTTAATACCATTGATATCCCTTCACAGAAACAGCATTCCTGTCTGTAACTTAAATTTCTTGACTTTTACAGGTTTTCTGACTATTTTCCATTGAAATATCAGCGGCAGTTACCGAAATTTCAGGGATAAATTGTGATTCAGAGAAAAATTGACTTACATACAGTAGAAAAACTTCTGCAGCAATTCCGGGTAACAGCCATACTGGGGCCCAGACAAAGCGGCAAAACAACCCTTGCCAAATCGCTTAAATTCGACAAATATTTTGATCTGGAAAATCCACGGGATCTTGTACTTTTTGACAACCCTCAGCTTGTTCTGGAAAAATGTACCGGAACTATTATTATTGACGAAATTCAGCACAAACCGGATCTGTTTGCATTACTGCGTTTTCTTACAGATAACAGACCGGATCAAAAATATTTAATCCTCGGGAGCGCTTCAAGGGATCTGATAAAACAAAGTTCGGAATCGCTTGCAGGTCGGATTGCATATTTCACACTTTCAGGATTCCGGATACACGACATACCGGAGGACCGACAAAATAACCTGTGGATACGCGGCGGCCTGCCTCTTTCTTTCCTGGCAGACAGTGATTCAAACAGTGCAGTATGGCGCGAAAACTATATCCGTACTTTTCTTGAAAGAGATATTCCCGGTCTTGGTATAAGGATTCCTCCGCATACATTACACAGATTCTGGCAGATGATCAGCCATTATCACGGAAACATTATTAATTTCTCTGAGATCGGCAAATCCTTCGGTATAGCAGATACCACTGTGCGTCATTACATAGATATTCTTCAGGGAACATTTATGATTCGCCAGTTGCAACCCTGGTATGTAAATATAAAAAAACGACTTGTTAAAAGACCTAAAATTTATATCAGAGATTCGGGAATATTTCATTCTCTGTTAACAATTGAGACAATGGAAGCTCTTGAAAGGCATCCGAAGCTTGGCAGCTCCTGGGAAGGGTTTGCATTGGACGTTGTATGGCGAAGTATTGGTAAACCTGATGATCAGGCTTATTTCTGGGCAACACACACCGGCGCTGAGGTTGATCTGTACTGGCAGCAAGAAGGACTTAACTGGGCATGCGAGTTTAAGTTTACTGACGCTCCTAAAATGACAAAATCAATGCGTTCTGCCCTATCGGATTTAAACCTGCATAAACTCTGGGTTATTTATCCAGGAGATAAAAGATACTATCTGCATAAACAGATTGAAGTACTTCCTATAAGCCAGGTTCCGGCTTACTGGGAGTACTGAATTCTCCTGTTATTTTTTTCTTCACAAACATGGCAATGTGTAAATATTTCTCTTGACAAACCCGAAATATTTAACTACAATTAATTAACTATAACTGGACATTACTCCCCCATTAATTATTTTATCTCTTTCGAGATTTTATTTTGAAGTTTAGTACATTTAATAATTTCTCAGCAGAACATAACTGTTAATCCTGTTATTAATCAGCAGAGGTTTGGAATGGGATTGTTTTTAAAAAAGAAGAGCCGGACACCGTTATTTGACCTGCTTTTAAGCATTTCTTCTTCTATTCGGAAAAATGAACTCAAATCCCATTTTTCCGGAATGGGGAATCACGAAATACTGGCAATTTTTCAGTGCCCTCATTATAAATCCGCTATTGATAAAATTAATCAACACCTAAAATCCAAACCAGAACAGATCAGAGCAGCAGGCCAGGTTGATAACAGCGGCGGAATAGTGTATTATATTAGGGGAACTTTTACAAAGGAAGACGCACACTTTTTTTTACATGAACTACAACGATGTATGAAAAAAGGAGACGATGTCAGGGTAACTGTTCCTGAGTAATTAGACAACATTGTTTGAAATAATAATCCGTTCGGATATGACGCATTCTTAAAGGAGAACAATTTGAAGGCAGTAATTTTAAACGGTACCGAAAACAACAATAAGCAGCTTGATCAAATCTGCAGTATTATTTCTGAGGAGCTTAAGGCTATTGAATGGGAAGTAGAATCAATTCCTATCCGTGATTTAAAGATTACCAATTGCGTGGGCTGCTTTGAATGCTGGGTAAAAACCCCCGGTATCTGCAGGTTTAACGATGACGGGCGTGAAATAGCAAAAAAATACATTCAGAGCGATCTTGCCGTACTGTTTACACCTGTAACTTTCGGAGGATATTCTTCGGAACTTAAAAAAGCACTGGACCGAATTATATGCCTGATTCTGCCTTTTTTCACGAAAAAAAACAATGAAACTCATCATCAGCTGCGTTACGGCCAATATCCACGTTTATTAGGCCTCGGAGTACTTCCCAGGGCAGACGAAAAAAAAGAGCGAATATTTAATACTCTGATTGATAGAAATGCTGTTAATTTTGCACCTTCGGCTTATGCCGGGGATGTACTGTACAGCAGCCAGAATCAGGAAGAAATCAGAAAACAGATTAAATCGCTTCTTTATTCAATTGAGGTAATGTAATGAATATTAAAAAACGAGCTCTTCTTCTCGTGGGAAGTGCTAAACTTCATCACAGCACATCTGAATCGCTTGGGACATATCTGACAGAAAGACTGCAGGAGAGAGGATTTGAAACAGATAAAATGCTGATTCACAAATCAATAGAATCAGATATTCTTAAAAATGAATTACTTTCAGCGGCCAATAATGCAGACATTGTGATACTGACTTTCCCGCTCTATGTAGACTGCCTGCCGTATTTGGTCATAAGGACAATGGAGCTGATTTATGAAAACCGCTATAAAAAAGACAACTCAACAGAGCAGAATTTTTTATGCATTGCCAATTGCGGATTCCCGGAAGCCTTCCATAACAATACAGCACTTAATATATGCAGAGAATTTGCTTCTGAAACCGGCTTTAATTGGATAGGTGGACTTTCACTTGGCGGAGGAGAAGCTATAGGTGGGAAACCTCTTCGTGATGTAAAAGGTATGGCACATAACATAATAAAATCCCTTAATCTTACTGCAGATGCAATTGCAGCAGGAAACACTGTTCCGCAGCAGGCTGTAACACTTATGGCAAAACCCCTGATACCGAACTGGGTGTATCTGTTGTTCGGGTCTATGAGCTGGAAGAAGCTTGCGAAAAAATACGGAGCAAAAAATAAGCTATATGATAAACCGTATTCAATTTGGAAACAGATGTGAATTAATCTAGTTTTAGCTTTATAGGAGGAGAAAACATGTCAAAGTTTACATTCTCTTTAAAAACTATCTTAAAAATATTTCCTGCAATTGCTATTTTTTACGGCTGTGCAGGGACAAGACAATCTGAGAATACAGTATCATCATTTTCATTTAAATATAAGGGAGAACAGTATCGTATATTATCCGGTTCAATTGAATCTGCAAAAGAGAATTTTAATCAGCTTCTTGGCAAAGGGTTAATAGCTGTTGATTTATTACAGGACGGCGTGCTTGATCAGATAAAACTTGGAAATATAACTCAGGCACAAGCTCAAAATATATACGATTATGGAATTGAACTTGCAAGGGAATCCAATAAGCTAAAGCAAAAGCCTCCATCAGGTGATCGCTTTCTTGAAGAAACATTTGATTCTTACTATGAAATTGTCACTCTTAAACTGAATAAAGGACAGGTTTACAATCAATTTAAAATATCAAAAAAATACTGCAGGTATCCTGAACTGATTGTTTCAATTGACCGCAATGCCGACGGCTCACTTGATGAAATTTTAAAAGGATCTGTAAATTTGAAAAAACTTCAGGCTGACTACTCCTCTATTCTGCAGACTGGCTTGAAAAAAGGCAGATTAATCAGGTATAACAATATGATTATTGTGAAAAACGACACGCTGAATAACAAGGGCATTTAATCAGTGATCCTTCTGTCGATCCAAGTAAATCCATTCGATAACTGCTCA
>JAGGVB010000044.1 GCA_021158245.1 bacterium
GAAGGACTCCTCCGAAAAGATCAGGGATATGAAACATAGGTTTCAAGAAAAGCAGGACAAATCCAATTCCTATCACCCACTGGCCCCATGCGACTATCTGACCGTAAGCAAGCTGCGGGCCGGCTTTCTCCCAGATTGTGGAAAGAGAAGGAATAGCAACTCCGAGAAAGAGAGCGGCAAATACAATGTTTATTAAAAATCCCGGGAGTTTAATCCATCCGGCAGTCCAGTCAGAGGGAATTGATGAACCGAAAATTTGAACAATAATAAGCCCTAAAATCCCCCCGATTATTGAAGCAGGCAGATACAATTTCTGAAACAGTTTTACTTTTACTCTTATTATTTTTCCTAAAACAAGTAATAAACATAGAAAAGAAAAGGATGTAACTATTGCCATGCTGCTGCCTCCCAGAATTTTTAAGGGGAAAATTATTTGCAATCATAATTTTAAATTTTAATAAAAAAAGATGAATAAACCAAGTTGTTTATGGGTTTATGTTGAAATGCATGTGAGGGGTAAGTTATAAAGTTTGTAAAGTTATAAAGTTTGTAAAGTTATAAAGTTCGTAAAGCTCATCAATTCTGTATAGTACTGATAAAAATCGGATAATGTTACAATCAAAATAATTTTCTTCTTGATATTGTGAACTCTATAACGTAAAATTAAACAGTTGAAAATGAAGGAGAAAATAGTGATAACCACACTCTACGTAAAACGAACCAGTGAAAATCCAAAGGCACTTTCCCTTTTGCATAAATTAAAGCACGAATCTTATCAAGGCCTGAAAAATATTCAGATAGAGACTGTTTACAGGCTGGAAGGTATATCTCAAAGCCAGGCTGAAAAACTTTTCCCCCTTTTCCATAACCCTGCAGCGGAAAGGATATCTTTTAAATCACTGCTTTCCCGCAAAGAGGGGACTGTGATAGAAATAGGCTTTCAGAGAGCTGTAACAGATCCTGAGCTGCCTTCAGTAATACACGGAGCAGAAGCCCTTGGAGTTGACAGCCTGGAATGGGTCAGAATTTTTCACAGGTATCAGTTTATAGGTGTATCGGAAGATACTGCAAGGCAGATTGCTGACAGGTTCCTGTACAATCCTCAAGTACAGGTAATCATCTCTCCTGGTGATAAATGGGAGACACTGAAACCCAGGGGAGAACCGGGCCCTGTTGAATCCATCTCTCTCAACGGGTTAAGCGACAGAGAACTTGAAAAGATGAGTGAAGAGAGACGGTTGCTTTTATCCCTTGATCAAATGAAAACTTTAAGGAGTATGGAAGACCGGATAAAGAGGCCGCTCACAGATGCAGAACTTGAAATGTTTGCACAAACCTGGTCTGACCACTGTTTTCACACAACATGGAAATCCCTCGGACTTTTAGAAAAGCTGTTTGCTGCTACAAATAAAATAAATCATCCTCTTGTGCTTTCCGTATTTGAGGATAATGCGGGAGCTTTTGAGTTTTACGACGGATGGGCACTTACAATCAAAGGTGAAACCCATAATTCGCCGACTGCTGTCAGCCCTTACGGCGGAATTATGACAAAACACGGAGGAGTAATCCGTGATACACTGGGCTGCGGGCAGGGTGCAAAGCCAATTGGCGGCACAACAGTAATGGGGCTTGGAGATCCGTTTATGAAATGGGAGGATGTCCCCAAAGGCGTACTGCATCCGAAAACAATCCTTTTGGAATCAATCAGAGGCACTGCGGATTACAATAATCCAATGGGAATTCCCATGATGTTCCCTGTTTATAAATTCCATAAAGGGTATACCGGTAAATGCCTTGCACTTGGACATTCCATAGGTATACTGCCTGCTGCAAGAGCGCTAAAAGGCCATCCGAAAGCAGGTGATATTGCCATCCTCATAGGCGGTTTAACAGGACGTGACGGACTGCACGGAGCAACTGTAAGCTCAGGCTCAATGAAGAGTGATACTGCTGTTGTTGATGCTGCACATGTTCAGATCGGCCACCCGATTGAAGAGCGTAAATTTATGGAAGCAATCCCTGTTTTAAGGGATTCTGACTGCCTGCGTGCAATTACAGATCTGGGAGCAGGAGGCCTTTCATCTGCAGTAGGAGAGATGGGAGCAGAAACAGGTGTGTGGGTTAATCTTGCGTGGGTGCCATTAAAGACAGAAGGAATGCATCCATGGGAGATCTGGATTTCCGAAAGTCAGGAACGAATGCTCTTGTGTGTGGCTCCGAACAAGGTGGATACGGCTTTTAATATACTTGACAAATATGAAGTTACATCTACAATTATCGGGAAATTTACAGATACAATGCGCTGTCAGATTATGTATGACCCCGAGCTTGACAATAATCTGGAAACTATGAAAGATGTTTCCGGCATCAACGGAGAGCTGGTCGTAGAACTTGATTTTTCAGTTCTCAGACAGGGCTGCCCTCTTCCCTCTATTTCTGCAGCACCGGAAATCCCGGAAAAGGAAAAAGCAGTTCCTGAGCCGATAAAAACATCGGATGATTTGGAAACAGCAATATTGAAGCTTATTTCACATCCGGATATCTGTGATCAGTCTGCTGCAGGTACCCAGTTTGATTCAACAGTGCAGGGTACAACTGTTATTGGTCCGTACGGAGGTGTTAACGGGCGCATGCCCAATGATGTCTGGGTTTCATCCCCTGTAAGAGGCAAACCATTCGGTGCAGTGTCAGCGCTTGGTTTCATACCCGGATACGGAGAAATTGATCCTGCAAAGGCTGCAAAACTCATGATACTTGAGCCTGTCACACGGCTTATTCTATCCGGAGTTTCTCCGCAGGAGATAGTACTGTGCGACAACTTTTATACCCCGCGTGTTAATGACTATATTGCAAGAGCCCTGTACTCAATGGTTGATATGTGCTGTGATGTATCAATAGAACTTGGTATGCCTTTTATTAGCGGGAAAGACAGCTCTTCAGGGACATTTATTGATGATCAGGGAAGAAGAATGGACATTCCTCCGACTCTTGCTGTGCTCGCTCTCGGCAGAATGAAAGATGTAGGTAAACTGGTAAAAAAGCCGTGGGCATCATCAAAAAGTAAACTCATTCTTGCAGGGGCGCTTACACATGTTCTTGGAGGTTCTCTCTATCTTGACAATTCAGGAAAGCATGGAGGGCCTCTGCCTGATCCGGATATTTCATACCTGATCGAATTCTGGAATAAACTCAAAATTTACAGAGAACGGGGGGACATACTTTCCGGCTCTGCAATTGGGCAGGGAGGGGTTATAAGAAGAGTATTCGAGATGTCTCTCGGAAGCGGTTTGGGAGCTGATATATCTCTTGAATCCATTAATGAACTTCTTAATCCTGACATCCCTGAAGCGGCTCTTTTTGCGGAAATGATCGGAGCTGTTCTTCTGGAAATTCCAGCGGAGAAGGCGGAATCAGCAGCAAGGGATCTTGGAGGGGCAGTAATAGGCGAGATTAAAGAAGAGCCTGTAATTTCTGTTGATACAGCGTCAATGTCTGTCTCAATAAGCCTTGAAACAATGATAAAAGAATGGGAGAAACCATTCCGGGAGATCATCCGATGAGAAAACCGAAAGTTAATGTTTTATATGCACCTGGGATTAATTGTCACAATGAGCTTATTGATGCATTCCGACTGGCAGGGGCATCACCTTCCCCATGCAACCTGACTTATGATCTTCTGGAGGGCCGAAGCAAACTGACAGATTGTGATATTCTTGCAATCCCGGGAGGTTTTTCTTTTGGGGATCATATTGCAGCAGGCCGGATTTTTGCCATTGATTTAAACAGCAGGCTTGAGGATCAGCTTATGGAAGTAAACGAGAAGAAGATTCCCGTAATAGGCATATGCAACGGGTTTCAGGTTCTTGTCAATACAGGCCTGGTTCCCGGATCAAAAGAGACAGGTTCTCCCGATTCTCTCCTTGACATGAATACTTCCGCTGTATTTGAAAGCAGGTGGGTTGATGTCTATGTACAGGAATCGAATTGTATCTGGACAAAAGGGCTTGAAGGAGAGAGGCTCAGGATTCCAGTGGCTCACGGAGAAGGCAGGCTGATTGTTCCTCCTGATTTTGATGATTCCATGACAGTGCTGAGATATGGTTCTTTTAACGGCACTTTGTCGTATCCGGATAATCCGAATGGTTCTCAGGGGGGACGAGCAGGAATATGTGATCCTACGGGGCGCATATTCGGGCTTATGCCTCATCCTGAGAGAGCAATATATCCGTGGCTTGGTTCTGAAGACGGGTTAAAGATTTTCAAAACAGGTATTGAAGCTGTACGCTGAATAATAATGCCTTCCCTTGAGGGTTTGGGAGGGTGTATAAAAGAAGTCCACGAATTACGCGAATTAACACGAATTAAAATCAGGGATAGTTATTGCTTTTGTGTCTTTCTTTCTCTATATCCTTTATACCTATATTCCCCCCGAAAAACACTTGCTTCCGGAGGACGCGCACAGCGTGCTCCTGCAAATGTTCGTACGTTCGCTAAAAGTCCGGGTTTCGGATAAATGGAGTTCCCCTCAAAGGAAAGTTTTACTTTATTCCTGCGATTTTATGAAATTTTTAATTATTGCTCCTTTGATTTCTCATGAAACCTTGATTTTTCTTGGAAAATATTGAATGTTTATTATAATTTCCTGCCCTATTCCGGTTTTTTGATACTTGCATTTCGTAAGCTAAAGTAGTATATTTAAATTCATTCTAAAAAAGGGGATATGGATTGGCAAAAGTCATTGCTATAGCAAATCAAAAAGGCGGGGTAGGAAAAACAACAACAGCTATCAATCTTGCTGCCTCAATTGCTGTGTCCGAAAGGAAAACACTGCTTGTTGATATAGATCCTCAGGCAAATACAACAAGTGGGATGGGAATTGACCACTCTGCTGTTGAGAAGAGCATTTATGAGATATTAATTCAGGATGAGAGCTGTGAAGAGGCTGTTGTACATACCGAGATATCCTTTCTTGACATTATACCTTCAAGTATACGTCTTGTGGGTGCTGAAATAGAACTTGTGACTGAAATAGGCAGGGAGCATGTATTAAAAAGAGCATTGAAGAATATAAGAGATAAATACGATTATGTTTTTATAGACTGCCCTCCCTCGCTAGGGCTTCTTACTATAAACAGCTTTACAGCAGCGGATGCAGTTCTTATTCCCATTCAGTGTGAGTATTTTGCTCTTGAAGGATTAAGCCAGCTTTTGAAAACAATAAGGCTTGTACAGAAAAATTTAAATCCGAAACTTGAAATTGAAGGTGTACTTCTTACAATGTATGACCCGAGGCTTAATCTTGCAAATCAGGTTGCTGAAGATGTGAGGAACTATTTTGAGGATAAGGTGTTTAAAACTGTAATACGGCGTAATGTAAGGTTAAGTGAGTCCCCGAGTTTCGGCAAACCCGTAATTTTGTATGATGCTGTTTGTGCAGGTACGGAAAGTTATATGAAACTGGCTGAGGAGATACTGAGCCATGAAAAGTAAACGACTCGGCAGGGGCCTTGGAGCTCTGATTCCACAAAATGCAGAAGGGGAAGAACAGCAATCAGCAGACAGTATTACGGATTTAGCATTATCTCTCATTACAGTTAATCCATATCAGCCGAGAACGGAATTTGATAAAAAGGCTTTGGAAGAATTAAAGAGATCCATAAAAGAGAATGGTGTTATACAGCCGATAACAGTCAGGCGTGCTGAAAAAGGATATGAGCTTATTGCCGGTGAAAGACGGTACAGAGCAGTTTTAGATCTTGGATTTAAGAGAGTTCCGGCTTATGTCATGGAAGTAAGTTCCGAAGAGAAGCTTCTGGAACTTGCTCTTATTGAAAATATACAAAGAGAAGATTTAAACCCCATTGAGGTAGCAAAAGCGTATAAGCAGCTGCAGGAGCAGTATGGCTCAACACAGGAAGAAGTCGCAGAAAAAGTCGGCAAGGACAGGGCGACAGTAGCAAATTTTATCAGGCTTTTAAAACTTCCAAAAGATATACAGGCGAGCTTAAAAGTAAAAGAAATTTCTATGGGCCATGCAAGAGCTCTAATGGGATTGAAAAAAGAACGGGATCAATTAAAATTATGGAAAAAGGTGCTTGCACAAAACTGGAGTGTCCGAAAAGTTGAGCAGGAAGTACAGAGTTTTTCCGAAAAAAAAGACGCTCACGAACCTTCTGCTCATAAAAGAAGAGATCCTTATATTGATGATATTGAAGAGAGGCTGAGGAGCTGTCTTGGAACTCAGGTTAGAATAAAAGCGGGGAACAAAGGCGGGCGAATAGAGATAGATTATTATACTAACGATGATCTTGACAGGATTATTGAGGCAATTGAAGGCGAGTAGAAAGAAGAATAATTATGAAGATAAGAAAGAGGAGAAGATATTTTTCCCTGATATTTGTTCCTGACCAGGAGAAGGACCCTAAAAGTATTTCCCTTACTTATTTTAAAGGGCGTGTTTTCCTTGCAATTTTGATACTGCTTGCAATACATGCAGTTGCAGGAGGATTAGCTTATTATAGAGTCTTCCGTCTTGGTAGAAATTTGGCAAAAGTAAAATACGAGAATAAAGAATTAATTCTTCAAAATAAAAAAATTGAACAAATTGCGCATGATTTTGAAGAAATAAGGCGTACTGATAAGAAGATAAGGAAAGCTTTCGGTACAACGCTGAATCTTTCAACTGCCGAACCTCCTGATCTCAGCGAAATAAGCAATTATGTAAAACCTGAAAATACAAAGCCTGCGCAAAGCAGTTACAAAGATGTGGTTATTGATGATCATGTGGGAACAATGCAGAACAATCTGTATTTTCTGACACACAGAGAGAGCGGATACTACAATCCCGGTTATCTTCCGACTTTATTACCTGTTGAAGGGTTTTTAACAACGCATTTTCAAAAAGGCGGCTGGTTTTCCGCAAGAAGCCATCTCGGGATTGATATTGCTGCAAAGAAAGGCTCTGTTATACGTGCTGCAGGTTCGGGGATTGTTCTGATAGCAGACTGGACGCCTGATTTCGGGAATGTTGTTATAATTTCTCATGGAAACGGGCTTTTTTCCTATTATGCGCATGCTATGCGTTTAATAGTAGGACAGGGGACAAGAGTGAAAAAAGGGGATATGATTGCACTGCTCGGCAGTTCCGGAATCAGTTCCGCACCGCATCTTCATTTTGAAATTTGGAAAGACGGAAAACCACTGGATCCGGAAAAATATATTTATGCTCTGCAGAGGCGGAATGTCGGGATGAATTAAATTATTAAGGAAAATAACAAATGGCAAAAACAAATTCTGAGTTTGGCAAAGGGGGAGAACTTAATACTATAGTCGGGAAAGGCACATCAATACACGGTGATATGCATGTTCAGAACAGTATTAGAGTTGACGGAAAAGTTCAGGGAAATATAACAACAACTGATACTATAATTGTAGGAAAAGAAGGAAGTGTTAAAGGTAATATTACTGCAAAAAATGTACTTCTTGCAGGCCAGGTTACAGGAAATGTAGGAGCAAAAGAAAAAGTGTTTTTACAGTCAACAGCAACAATAAATGGCGATGTCAAATCTTCCCATCTTGTTGTTGATGAGGGTGCAGTATTTGACGGTAAGTGCAGTATGTCGGATAATAAAACAGGAAGCTCTGCTGAAGAAGTAGTTCAGTAGGGAAAAATTCCTTATTATTTGTAAAAAATAACTCATTTTATATTTTATTTTATTATCGGCTTAATCCCCCCGGATTATAGCTGGAATTGTATTTCTAAGGCTGTTTTTGGCAAAAAGGTTGCGATTTATGTACCTGAGCAATATTTGGTATACTATTTGCGTTTAGCACGATTTGTAGGTTTTTATTCGGGCGATGTTCATGGATGAATAATTGACAAGAGGACAGGAAAATAAATGGTGCTTCATGGCCTTAAATTTCCGGCTGTGGATATCCCATCAAAATATATTTTAACATTTATGCAGAAATTTGTATAACGAAAGGATATTATAGATGGAAGTTAAATTAGAGAACCTTATTGAAAAATTAAGACAGGAGGGCGTTGAGGAGGCACAGCGCGCTTCTGAACAGATCCTGTCAGATTCAAAGAAAAAGGCAGATGCCATAATCAAAGAAGCTCGGAAAAAGGCCGACACTATTGTTGCAGATGCGGATAAAAAAGCAAAATCCTTCCAGGAAAACAGCGAGAGAGTTGTAGAACAAGCTGTTAGAGACAGTGTACTGCTTTTAAAGAATAATCTTTCCGATCTGTTTGATTCTGTTTTCAAAGAGGCTGTATCCGGTGTAATGGATGAGAAGTTTTTAAAGGATATGATTTTAAAGCTCGTTGAAAAGTGGAGTGAAGGCAAGGACCTTGAAATCGGCCTGAATAAAAATGACATTAAAAAACTTGAAGATGTGCTTTTTGCCGGTACAGGGGAAAAACTCAAAAATGGTATTACGCTTATTCCTGACCGGGATCTTGAAGCGGGTTTCAGAATCAGTGTTAAAGGTGATGACCTGTACTATGATTTTTCAGATGAAAGCGTGGGCGAGATATTAAAGAAATTCCTCAGCCCTAAAATTCAGGAAATACTGGAAGGGAAGAATGGATAAGTATTACTACTTTGTCTCTCAGCTGCCTGCTCTTGTTTTTGGGAAATCATCCTATATGGATATGGGGCTTTTTGTCGAAGAGGCGGAAAAGTGGCTTCCGGCAAAAGATATGACAAAACTGGTTACTGTAAATATCTCGAACTATGAGACAGAAAAAAATGATCCGCTTGTTGTAAGAAAATTTAAATATTTTGAAAAAGAGTTCAGAACCGATCTTGCACAGTGGAGAGAAGCACAGAAAAAGAGCCGGGAATATAAGCCGTCGCTGTTTAATGTTTCTGTTGTAAGGGAAGGAAATCCTCTTGAAAAAGAAGAGAATCTTTTAAAGCTGAGGTGGCAGTTCATTACGGATTTGGAGGAGGGCCATAATTTTGACCTTGATTTTTTACTCCTCTATTACATGAAGCTGCAGATACAGAACCGCCTGGCCATGTTTGAGCCGGAAAAAGGAATGGAACAATTTCAAAAATTATGTAAGGTATCAGTATGAGCAAAATACTTGGAAAGATAGTCGGAATAAACGGGAATATGCTGACTGTTGAAGTTGACGGGAGCATAACCCAGAACGAAGTTGCATATGTAATCCATGGTGATGAAAGATTAAAGTCCGAAGTAATCCGTATCCAGCAGAGTAAGGCTTTTTTGCAGGTATTTGAACAGACAAAAGGGCTGAAAGTAGGAGATTCTGTTGAATTTACCGGACAGATGCTCTCGGTTCAGCTTGGCCCCGGGCTTCTTGGCCAGATATATGACGGCCTGCAGAACCCGCTTCCTGAACTTGCCGAGGAATACGGATTTTTTCTTAAGAGGGGCGTTATACTGGATGCTTTGGGGAATGATAATAAGTGGGAATTTACTCCTTCTGTAAAAAAAGGAGATACGGTTTACGGCGGTGTTGTTATAGGAACTGTTCCTGAGACTCAGTTTACTCACAAGATTATGGTGCCTTTTTATCTTAAAAACAGATACAAAATTGTATCAATTGCTGGTAAGGGCAATTATACAATTGAAGACACTATTGCAACAATCCAGGATGAACGGGGAGAAAAGATAGATCTTAAGCTGCAGTTTACATGGCCTGTCAAGATGCCGATTACAGCGTATAAACAGAAACTCCTCCCTGAAGAGACTCTGACAACCATGACAAGAATTATAGACACTTATTTCCCTGTTGCAAAAGGCGGAACATATTGTATACCTGGCCCTTTTGGTGCAGGTAAAACTGTTCTCCAGCAGATTACAAGCAGGCATGCAGATGTTGATATTGTTATTATTGCGGCATGCGGCGAAAGAGCAGGCGAAATTGTTGAAACAATGCGGGAATTTCCAAAGATAACAGACCCGAAAACAGGCAGGTCTCTTATGGAAAGAACTATCATTATTGCGAATACATCTTCAATGCCTGTGGCAGCGCGGGAAGCATCTGTTTATACAGCAACAACAATAGGCGAATATTACAGGGAAATGGGGCTGGATGTTCTGCTTCTTGCAGATTCCACATCAAGGTGGGCACAGGCAATGCGTGAGGTTTCCGGACGTCTTGAAGAAATTCCAGGAGAAGAAGCCTTTCCTGCATATCTGGAATCACGTATAGCTGAATTTTACGAACGTTCAGGCCTTGTTGAGCTCTATTCAGGTGAAAAAGGAAGCCTTACTATCGGCGGTACGGTGAGCCCTGCAGGAGGTAATTTTGATGAGCCTGTAACTCAGTCAACTCTTAAAGTTGTAGGAGCGTTTCACGGTTTGTCAAGAGAGAGATCAAATGCAAGAAGATTCCCTGCAATTCATCCTCTTGAAAGCTGGTCAAAATATAAGAGTTTTATTTCTGACGAAATTGTGGAAAGAGGGCGAAACCTGCTTAAAAAAGGATCCGAAATACACCAGATGATGATGGTTGTAGGCGAGGAAGGTACTTCAATCGAAGATTTCGTAGTATATCTAAAATCGGAATTCCTTGATGCGGTATATCTTCAGCAGGATGCATTTGATAAAGTTGATGCTTCGGCGTCGCCAAAACGCCAGGAATATTTTGCAAAGAAGATTGATGATATATTGACTACGGATTTCCATTTTGAAAGCAAGGAAGATGCTCGAAATTTCTTTGCTGAGCTCAGACAAAAGTTTATTGACCTGAACTATATTGAAATGAGCAATGAGGATTTCCGGAAACAGGAAGAAGCCATTACAGAGTTGTTGGAAGGAATCACCAATGAGAAAAGTACATAATAAAATACTTAGCATTGCAGGAAATGTCATTACAGTCCGTGCAGAGGGGGTTGCCTACGAAGAGCTGGCAGAGGTGTCAACTCAGTGGGGAAAATCCCTTGCACAGGTGATCAAGATTGAGGGATATCTGGTCTCTCTGCAGGTGTTTGCCGGAAGCAGGGGCGTATCTACTAATGACGAAGTAAGGTTTTTAGGAAATCCTATGCAGGTCTCTTTTTCCGAGAACATGCTTGGCAGGATTTTTAACGGAAGCGGCGAGCCGAGAGACGGAGGCCCTGAACTTACAGAGCATCTTATTGAAATCGCAGGGCCGTCAGTAAATCCGGCAAAAAGAATAATTCCTCAGAGAATGATAAGGACCAACATCCCAATGATCGATGTTTTTAACTCATTGGTCGCATCTCAAAAACTTCCTATTTTTTCTGTCTCAGGGGAGCCTTACAATGAACTGCTTGCAAGAATTGCGCTTCAGGCTGAAGTTGACATGATAATTCTTGGCGGCATAGGGCTTAAATTTGACCAGTATATGTTTTTCAGAAATGCTCTTGAAGAAGGCGGGGCATTGAGTAAGTCAATATTCTTTATGAACACGGCATCCGAACCTGTTGTTGAGGGGCTTATGGTACCTGATCTTGCACTTGCTGTTGCAGAGAAATTTGCACTTGGGGGCAAAGATGTTCTTGTTCTTTTGACAGATATGACAAATTACTGTGATGCTTTAAAAGAGATTTCCATAACAATGGAAATGGTGCCTTCAAACAGAGGCTATCCCGGAGATCTTTACAGTAATCTTGCTGCACGGTACGAAAAAGCAGTTGATTTTGAAGGTGCAGGCTCAATCACAATACTCGCAGTAACAACTATGCCTGGTGATGATGTAACACATCCCGTGCCTGATAATACCGGATATATCACAGAGGGACAGTTCTATCTGAGAAACGGAAGAATTGAACCTTTCGGCTCGTTAAGCCGTCTTAAACAGCAGGTCAACAAAGATACAAGGGAAGATCACAGAGCGATTATGGATGGAATGATCCAGCTCTATGCGCAATATCTTGAAACAGAAGAGAAGCGTTCAATGGGATTCAGGATGAGTGATTGGGATCAGAAACTTCTTAAATACGGGAATATGTTTGAACAGGATATGATGGACCTTGCTGTAAATATACCTCTTGAACAGGCTCTTGACAGAGGTTGGGAAATTTTGGCAAAATGTTTTACTCCTCAGGAGAGCAGCATGAGAACAGATTTGTTAAAGAAATTCTGGCCAGGGAATAACGGAGAATCTGATACTGCTCCTGAAGAAACAGCAGAAGAATCCAGTAAGTCGCAATAGTCGGAGAGTACAGGATAAAAATATGGCAAAGATCCGGTTAACAAAAAACGAACTGAAAAAACAGAAGGATAACCTGAAGAGATTTACACGCTTTCTTCCTACGCTGGAGCTTAAAAAGAAACAGCTGCTTCAGGAAGTACTTAAATCACGGAAAGAGATTGAAACCCTTCGTGCAGAGTATGAAGAAAATGAGAAAAAAGTAAGCTCGTGGGCAGGTGTTTTTGCAGAGGATATTGATATCGAATCTCTAATAAAGGTTAAAGATATTATCACAGGTACCGGAAATATTGCAGGTATAGATATTCCTGTTTTTAAGGATATTAGTTTTGAGGATATCCCTTATGATTATTTTACAACTCCTCTATGGGTTGACGCAGGCCTGGATGCAATTAAAAAGCAGATTGCAATTCATGCAAAAATTAAAGTAATCGGAGAACAGCTTAAGATTATTCAGAATGAACTGAGAAGTACCATACAGCGCATTAAGCTGTTCGAAGAGGTTAAAATTCCTGATGCGAGGGAAAATATAAGAATAATAAGAATATTTCTTGCAGATCTGCAGACAGCGGAAGTAGTACGCGGAAAGATAGCAAAAACAAAGATTGCAAAGAAAAAGATATTAGAGAGCTTTGTATGATAGTAAAAATGAAAAAAGTCACCCTTCTTGTCAGTTCTCAAAATAGAGATAATGCTCTCTATAAACTTCGAAAACTTGGAATTCTCGATATCAAGAGAGTGAAGAGTGATACATCTGAAGATTTGAATGAGCTTGCAGTGCTTAAGTCAAATTTAATCAAATCAATCGCTATCCTTGATAATTTTGAATCGGGAAAAAGCAAAAAGCAAAAAGATATCCCGGGCCTGATAAATGAAGTAGTTCAAACCGATGCTGAAATAAGCAAAGCGAATTCCAGATTACAGGAGCTTGAACAAACTGCCGGATGGTTTGAATATTTTGGCAGGATTTCCCGCGGTACAGTTGAAACATTGAGGGAAAGAGGAGTATTTGTAACTTTTTATCAGACTGATAAGGCCGGATTAAAAAACATACCTGCTGAAAAAGAGATACACATCGCAAAAGAGCATGGAAGTATGGTTTTTTGTGCCCTTTTCAGCAGCTCTCCTGATGATAAACTTGATTTTAAAGAGATGGCTATTCCTGAAGTAGAACCGGATGTTCTGGAAAAGGAGATCCGCAGACAAAAGGAAGAACTGAAATCTCTGACAAAAAAGCTTCAATCCTTTGCGTCCTTTAAATCGGAGATTGCTGATTATGATAAAGTCCTTGAGAAAAAGATTGAATTCATTCAGGTTAAATCTTCCATGGGAGATGAGAATGAGTTTGCTTTTCTTCAGGGTTTTTGTCCTTTTGATGTAGTTGGTAATCTGAAAGAGAATGCCGATAAAGAGGGTTGGGCTTATATCATAGAAGATCCTGACGTCCCGGAAGATGTGCCGACACTTTTAAGAAATCCCCGATGGATGAGTATTGTACAGCCTCTTTTTGATTTTATGGGTACTTTACCGGGTTATAAAGAAATTGATGTAAGTTTAGTATTTCTCTGTTTTTTTAGCCTGTTTTATGCAATTCTCATAGGTGATGCGGGGTATGGTTTTGTCTTTCTTGGTGCAACAGTTCTTTTCAGGCATAAATTAAAGGATTCTCCTCCCCAGCCATTTTATTTGATGTATGTTTTAAGCACAGCTACAATTATATGGGGGCTTTTGTCAGGAACCTGGTTCGGATCGGAAAAGATATCACATCTGCCGTTTCTTAAAATATTTATTGTACCGCAGCTTTACAGCTTTTCTGATTTATCGCAAAGTTTTGTAATGAAACTTACTTTCATTATCGGAGCTGTGCATTTAAGTGTTGCAAGATTCATGGCAGCAATGAAGAGAATTAATTCTCCTACTGCAATAGCAGAGTTCGGCTGGATTGCAATTCTGTGGGGTATATTTTTTGTCGCCAATAATCTTATCCTCGGTACTCCGATAAAAGGTTTTGTTCTTCCTATGATAGGAGTTGGTTCATTTGTAGTTGCATTTTTTGCCAATTTTCAAAAAAATATTATTAAAGGGTTTCTAATTTCCCTTGGTAATCTTCCCCTTGATATAATAAGCTCTTTTTCCGATATAGTCTCTTATATCAGACTTTTTGCAGTAGGCTTTGCTACAGTTATTGTTGCAACAAGTTTTAATAACATGGCAGCAGGAGTGGGAGTAAGTTCAGTTTTCAGCAGTGCAATTACTGCTGTAATTCTGATTTTTGGCCATGGCTTAAATATAGTTCTTGGTATGATGGCTGTTCTTGTACATGGTGTGCGGCTTAATATGCTGGAGTTTTCCGGACATATAGGCATAGAGTGGTCAGGAAGGCCTTATACACCATTTAAGGAATAAGTTTTTACCTGATTGAAGAAATAAACATGAAAGGAAATGTCGATGAGCGGATTAGGTGACATGAATTTTTCGTTGATCTTTAGTGCAATAGGATCAGCATTGGGAACAGGTGTTGCAGGAATGGCGGCAATTGGAGCATGGAAAAAGGCGTTTTTGCAAAACAAGGCAGCTCCTTTCATTCTTGTTGCTTTTGTTGGCGCACCTCTTTCCCAGACAATTTACGGCATGATTTTAAGAAATGCTATTCAGAGCGCGAAATGGGCTGATGGTACGTATCACTGGCAGATATTGATCGGAGCTTTGGCAGGATTTGCAATGGGACTGTCTGCTTACATGCAGGGCAAGGCAGGTGCAAAGGCTTCGGACGCTTTGGCAGAAACAGGCAAGGGCTTTGGTAATTATATAATGGTTGTAGGAGTAATTGAAACAGTTGCTCTGTTTGTAATGGTTTTTGCAATGACATCATTGCCCAAGTAACATTGTTTTATAAAATCAATAATGAAATCCAGATCGGGGTAAATATCCCCTGATCTGGTGTTTCATTATTTGTACGTATATGTAAAAAATGTCAATGTTATTGTTAATTGCAATGTTTTATGCTATGTTGATTAAAATAGAAGTGATATAATCCTTGCAAAATAAGTTTTCATTAATTACATTCTATTTTATGCTATATTCAACAGGCAGAATATCTTGTATGCCTGGATAATTTGTTAATGAATAGTAAGTACGGTATTATTTTTGCAGTTGTTCATACTCCTTATAGAAAATTGGGTATTTTGAAGGAAATTTGTTATTATTATATAATTAGTGGTAAAAATCACGACATATTATTCATGCGGGTTGAGAAAAACAGTGAATTTTTATAAAAACAATATCTTATTATTTTTTACCAGAAAAATAATTATGCCTGGGCTTATACTGTCAACTGCAGCCGGCCTTTATTCGCAGGAGATTAGCAATTTTTCAAAAAAGAGCGGAAGCTACTATTTGCATTTGAAGTCAGGTGAATTTCAGAAAGCAATGCTGCCGAGAGAAAGATTTCTGCTTGATATTGCAAAAAATATAACAGAAGAATTGAAAACGCGACAAAGCCACGGATTGTCTGATGGGCTTGTAAATATTGATGCTACTGTTTCTCCTGGAAAGAAGGTTGTTGAAAACTACATTGACGAGCTCCAGGGTACGGTTTCTCTTCTTGATGAAATATCTTCTCTTGAGCGGAAGGCAAGACAAAAAGTTAATTTTAAAGTGCTTGATGCTTTGTCTAAATTGCGGGAAAGAGTAAAAAATATTGTGCGCGGAAGTATTAATGCTGTAAAAATACAAGAGGCATCAAAGAGTGAAACTGCACAAAAAGCCGGAAAACAAATTGGAAATGGAAATGTTGGGAAAGTGTCTCAGGCTGATGCAGTATTTGGTATTAGTAGGCCGAATCCTGCAGATATTTTTGAAGAATGGAAGTACAACAGAATACTTGAATATAAAACAAGGTTGTCGAGATGGGAGTTTTTACGTGTTAAATTAATGGAATCGGCAACTCAGACAGAGTATGACAGGATGTTCCGCAGGGCATTAAGGTCTGCTCTGGAGCATTATCAGGCAGGTGACCTGAAGACTGCGAGAATTGAATTTGGTGATATTTTAAAGACATATACTCATATTCCAATCCTTGATGATGTTCTATATTTCAGCGGGGAAGCTGCTTACGGAAGAAATTTTTTTGATGAGGCAATACAAAAATATACGTTGGTTGTCACGTTATACCCAAATTCCGAATATGCTCCCAAAGCTTTTGTAAAACTGATATTTATTTATTCCATATACGGAAATTTTAACAAGATAGACAAATACTACGACCAATTGATTCCCATAATGGATAAGCTTGATCCTGAGCGTATAAGTGTTGTGTCATACCTTTCAGGATACTCTCTGTTTAAGGTAGGCCAATATGAAAAGATATTCAAGTATCTTAGGAATGTTCCGGAGGGAACAACATACTATTATCCTTCCCTTTATCTTGAAGCAACCTGCTATGCAAACCTCGGGCAGACAGAACGTGCAATAGGTATTTTTAATAAATTGATAAATGAAGAAAATAGGGGCGGAAAGGATGTTATTCTCGGACAGATAAAAAATAATTCCCTCCTTAAAATGGGGCTTATTTATTACGACCAGGGTAATGATGAATTAGCTGTTTCTTATTTGGATAGAGTGAAAAAAAATTATTCGCATTATGATCTTACAGTACTCGGCAAGGCATGGAGTGAGTACAGGGCGGGAAAGCCGGGAGAGGCTTTGCGTGACGTTGAAACACTTCTGAAAACATCAATGGTGTCAAATTATGCATACGAAGCAAAAGTCCTTGCTGCAAGCGTAAAAGATCTGCTTGGATATTCCGAAGAAGCAATGCAGGATATGAAGGATGCATATCAGATAGGTACACTTGCCGGGAAGGTGCTTAATCCTGCAGGTTCCAAAGGAGATATTTCTGAAAAGAGTTTAAATGTATCTCCAAAAGAGCAGCAGCAGCAAAGACTGCTTAAGGAAGTATCAAAAATCAGGAGCTTCCTGCACGGCGCAGTTTCATGGCAGGATCGGGGGGCATCGGAAGATCAGAATGCAAGAAATAAAAGGCAGGGCGGAGATGTACAGAACCTGCTGTCAAAAATCGGAGAGCTTGACAGGCTTGAAGAACTTGCAAGAAATAATCATGACAGCAGACTTCTCGGAGAAGTAAGAAGCCTGAGAAGCGGGCTGATTAAAGCAGTTCAGGATCAGACAGAGCGTTTTGCAAATGAATCCGGCGGAGCAGGCAACAGATCAATAGTAAGCAGAATTGGATTAAATGAGTATTTAAGATATACTTTTCAGGCGCTTATTTCGGAAATGATGAGAGAAAAGAAAAAGACAATCAGAAATATCAAGGGGGCGGGAGAGATTTTAAACAGGGCAAAAGAGGAAGATAAATTTTCAATTTTTATCCGTGCGGAGATAAAAAAAGAGGAGTTGGAGGATTATTACAGACGGCTCAATCAATATGAAGTGTGGCTTAAGGAGAATTTCCCGAAAGAGGAGAATGTTGAGATTGATAAATGGGCAAGCTTCAGCGGATACGGTATCAGCAATATTAATTTCATGCGGATTAAGGAGTACGACAACCGTATTGCAGATATAGCTCAGGTTATAGATAATATTGACGGTATTTTTATAGCAAAGCGTAAAGATCTGGACAATCGTATTCAGGGATTGCTGAGTGATGTTCAGAAAATTGAAGAGCAGATGCAGATTGAATCGCTAAAGCGGCAAAAATCGGAAAAAGACAAATTTTTCAAGAATGAATATTTTATTAAACAAAAGAGAGAGTCCGCCGCAGGAAAATTAAAAGAGAAGCCGGATGAACCGAGAGTGAAAAAGGAATGATGACTTTTCGGATTAAAAATATTTCAGCGGCATTACTGTTTTCCCTGATAATCGGCAGCGGTTTTGCACAAACAGTCGGGACAAAGTCGGATTCCAGTTTCTGGTACCTTTCTTTGCCTGAGCTTCAGAGTTACAAAGCCTATTATGCTCAGGAACTGGAGCAGCTTCAGCAGGAGAAGATGAACCTTATAACCCGCGGAATTGAAGACGGAGAACGCCTTCTTGCATCGCGCCCTGATACTAAAGTGCTTGATGAAATACTTGCCCGCCTTGCAAATCTGTATTATTATAAAGAAAAGAACGATTATCTTGTAAAAATGGAAGGTTATGACAAGGTGCTTCAGGATTACGAAAACGGAAAGGCTCCAGGTGTACCTGAAGAACCAGCCATGACATTTACGAAATCTCTGTCAATTTATCAAAGAATCCTTGATGAATTTCCGAAAAGCAAGCTTGTTGATGATGCAGTATACAACAAAGCCTTCCTGTTTGAAGAGATGAATAATCATAAAAAAGCAAATCAAATTTATATGCATCTGATTGAAGCATATCCGGAAAGCCCTTATGTGCCAGAATCACTTATGAGGCTTGGTGAATACTATTTTAATCCTCCTTTAAACGATCTTAATACGGCAATAAAATATTACAAGAGAGTCCTCAATTATAAAAACAGCCCGAGATATGATGAAGCTGTTTATAAAATAGGATGGGCATATTACCGCCTTAGTAAATATCCGGAGGCTATAAGCTATTTTACAACACTTGTTGAAGATATGCAGGCTGTAAAAGCTAATGACCCACAGCTTTTTGCCGGCAGAATAGACCTTTCTTCCGAAGCAATAGAATATGTTGCAATAAGTTTCATTGATTTTGGAGGCCCTCAGAAAACACTGGAATACCTGCGGGGTATTGGATCACCGGTCTGGGGCCGGGATGTTCTTGAGAAACTCGGCGATGTTTACATGAAGGATAAAGAGGAGTATAATAAAGCTGTAGAAGCTTACAATAAGTTTTTGGGTTATGCTCCTTTTTCAGGGGGAGCGCCTGTTGTTCAGCAGAAGATTATTACTTGCTATCAGATTCTTGAGAATAAAAATGATCTTTTTTTTGCAAGGCAGAAGCTCTTTCTTAATTATAAATCGAATACAAACTGGTGGAAAAAGGTTAATGATGCTGCAGCAAAGCAGAAAGCGCTGGAACTTGTGGAAAAGGCCATCAGGGCCAATTTTAATACAATGGTCAGAAAGGCTGAAAAGGCATCCAGTTATGATTTGTTCAGGGAAGCTGTAACTTTAGGGAAGAAATATCTTGATGAGCTGCCGGAAAATATTAATGCTTATTATGTCAGGTGGAATATTGCTCTTATCCTTGATACAAGATTGCATCAGTATAAAGATGCACTTCAGGAATATCTGACGATAAGCCTTGTGTATAATTCTGCTAAATATGAAAAATTTGCAAGGGAAAAAGGGCTGTCAACTTTTAAAGATGCAGCAGAAAATGCAATTGTTGTTGCTGATTCACTTGTACAGCAGGAGCGGAGAAGTGCCGGCTATAAAATTACATCTGCTGATTCTGCAAAAGATAAAGCTGCAGAGCCACTTACTTCTGCTGAAAGCTGGCTTGCAATGGCTTTTGATAACTATCTTAAACTATTCCCATTTGATTCCAGTACACCAAAGGTGTTGGCAAATGCCGGTGCCCTGTACTATGTTCACAATCAATTTGCAGAAGCATTAAAATATTTCAAAACTTTGGTAAAATATTTTCCGCACAGTGATGAAGTACACAAGGTACAGTTTTCAATTATGGAAAGCTATTTCGGGAAAAAGGATTATACCAGTGCTGAGGCACTTGCAAAAAGAATGCTTAACCAAAATATGCCTGATTCTATGAAAGCCAGGGTTGAAAAAAGGCTGGGTGAGTCAATCTTCCTCAAAGCACAGGCACTTGCAAGCAGCGGGCAGAAAAAAGAAGCAGCCGATGAATTTTACCGCATGGCACTTGAAACACCCAAAATTGAATTTGCGGACAGGGCACTTTTTAATGCAGGCAAAGAGTTCGATTCAGTAGGGAATTTTGATTCTGCAATTCGTGCTTATGAGCTTTTAAAAATATCATATGCGGATTCTCCTTTTCTAAAACCTTCACTTAATAATCTTGCAATTGATTATGGGCAGGTAAAAGAGTATACAAAAGGCGCTAAATGTTATGAAGATCTTTACAGCCTGCTGACTAAGGGTGAAAAAGCAAGAGATGTTCTTTTTAACACAATTGTTTTTCTTGAGAAAGCGTCAGATTGGGTAGGTGCTCTGGAGAAGAGCAAGCTCTATTCAATAGAGTATAAAGATTCTCCTGATGCTCCGGATGTGTTCTATAAAAGGGGGACTTATCTGCTGGCAATGAATGATACAACCGGAGCGATTAATTTCTATCATCAATTCCAGACTGTTTTTTCTAATTCACCTTTGTGCGTTCCTGCAGCTTTCGAAGAAGGAAATTTAAGCCTCAGGATAGGATGGAAGCATAGAGCTGAAAATTCATTTATGAGAGCCTATAAGCTTTGGAATATATTAAAGGATAAGGATTCTGAAAAGTACAGCTATTCTGCATGCGACGGATTGTTCAGGGCAGCAGAGCTTGCAGAAGAAAGATTTGATGCAATTGGGTTTTATCTTCCGGAACAAAAGCTGAATAATTCAGTAAAACAAAAAAAAGCACTTTTAGACACTTTGACAGGAAGGTATACAAATGTAATTGCATTTGCAAATTTCAGATTACCTCAATCTATATACAAGATTGGGTATGTGTGGGAGAAATTTGCAGACACCTGGGCTGATCAGGAAATACCTGTGCTTGATCCTACAAAGTATGCAGTAAAGAAAAGTGATATAAGCAGGGAGACCACGAATTTATTAAGAAGAGCTTTAAAGTCGTATCAAACAGCAGAGAGAACACTTGAGAAATTAATGAAAGAAACGGGTTTTACTCAGGATAAAAAGTCATTGAATGATTCCACAATACAAGACAGCTTAAAAAACCTTACAAATAAGTGGCTTGAAGCTTCAAAGGAAAAAATTACAGAAGTGCTTTTTAACCTTGCAGAAGTAAACAGGGAATCAATTCAGCATTTGTTGACTGCGCCAATACCTTCCGGTATGTCTAATCTTGAAAGAGCGGAATACAGAAGCCAGGTTCTGATAAAAGCAATAAAACCCCTGATTAATCTGGTTATTTCTGCTCATTACAGGAATTTACAAGTTTCGGACAGCCTTTCCATATCAACCAAATGGACTAAAGCTTCAAGAGTTAAAGCACTGGAAGGGCTGACTCTTCTTACAGAAGAATATGAAGATCTTACATTCGATACCTTCCACTATTTTGATGTTCTGAAGGAAAAGTATACGGAAAAGGCACTAAAAAATGGGGAAGCTGTTCCTCTTGAGAGTGTAAATGCAATAATTAACATGCTTGAATTAGCCTCAAAATTTGCCAAGGCAACGATTGTTTTTGCAAAAAACAGTGTGTATAGAGGGCAGAAAATCGGTGTACCTGATACTTCTGTTATGAAGATACAAAAATCTATTGTTGATTTCACTCTTGATGTATCAGACAGTGTTGAAACATTGATTAAATCATGCCTTAGAGAACACAGTATTGCAGATTCAATATTCAGCAAAACAGGAGAAGCAATTTATGAAGATGCCCTCGCTGCGTATGAAGACGACATATATTTTCTGCAAGATCATCTAGAAGGCATTCTTCAGCAGGCACTTTCAACTGAAGAGCAATTTGCTTCACCCACTCCAGGAGCAAGATGGATGGCGATTGAGCTTGTCAAATTATCACCTGATGAATTTTCAAAAAAATACAGTGTTACTGTTGAGGCTATTAGTACAAAACCGGATACAAGCTGGAGATTTAAAATTGTAACAAGAAAAATAAAGAAAAAAGTTGATCAAAAGTGGGGAAAATACAACCCATCAATGGCAGATTCTTCTTTTTGGTTGTCTGATTCCATAACTCTGTCTTATGGAGATACGGTAATATCAGTACAGGATGTTGATACCCTAATGCTTTTGAAAAGCGTTGATGTCAGCGGCATTCCGATAACCGGGAAGATTACAGTACCTCCGGGGCAAGGGATTTCAATGATTTTTAACAAAAAAGTTCTTAAAAAAGAGTCATATGAGACGGTATTCCCTGTCAGTTCATTAATAAAAGAGGGTGAAAACAGGACGATTGCAGGCTTAATGGGAAGGAAGTTTTTAACTATTGCACCTGTTATAGATATTAGGTATATTCCTAGCTGGGCTCTTCCAGTAAAGGAGAAATCAAAATGAAGTATATTATATTGATTTTGATTGGTTTAACACTATATTCTATACCTCTGCATGCAAGTTTCAGGCCTGTTTTTCAGGACACGTTAAAATCAAAAAAGGCAAAAGTAAAAACACAGATTAAAAAGAACGGGAAAAAGCAGAACGATGAGATGGTGCTTGATGAGATTACGATCAAGGGCAGAGTTGATAAACCAGGTGTTATAATAGTCCCAAAGAGGGTAGAACCTGAAATGACTAAAATAGAGCTTGAGAGAAGTTTTAGTAAAGAGATAAAAGAAGGAGTCGGTGAAATTTCAAAACCGGAAAAAGAATTAAAGGAACTTGACAGGGTAAAAAGTATAAAAAAGACATTGAAACGAAAAAGAAAATAAATTTATTGTGACAGGTTAGGAGGTAATATATGGCTGAATTTTGGCATAGTTTCACCCCCGGATGGAGCGGGTGGATTTTTATGTGGACTCTGTTAGTGATAGCAGGTTTTATGATAGCGATAACGATCGAGAGGTTTCATTATATCTACATCAGATCAAACATTGATTCAAGACGGTTTATGTCTCAGGTAAGAAAATTAGTAGCAGCCGGAGAGTACAAAAGGGCAATTTCTCTATGCAGCAGCGTAAAAGAGAAAGCTCTGCCTAGAATAGTACTTATGGGATTACTCCGTGCAAGCAAATCAAAAGCACCGGATTTTAAATCAGTGCAGAGTGCCATTGATGAGGGAACTCTGGAAATAATTCCTAAATTACAGGCCAGAACCAGCTATCTGGCAATGATTGGTAATATCTCAACTCTTATAGGGCTTATGGGAACAATTTACGGCCTTATTCTTGCATTCCGCTCTGTTTCTGTTCCAGGAATTGATGTTGCTGAGAAATCCACACTCCTTGCTCAGGGTATTTCAGTTGCAATGAATACGACCCTGACAGGTCTGGCTATTGCCATACCTGCAATTATTTTTTATACAATCATCCATAATAAGACAAATCAAATAATTGATGAAATAGATGAACATACAGTTAAACTAATAAACCTTGTTACCGAGAAGGAGCAGTAAAATGGCACTTCGGCCTTCCCGAAAACTAAAGCACATGCATGAGGTACTTCACACGGATATAACTCCGATGATGAATCTCATGGTTGTGCTGATACCGCTTCTCCTTACATCTGCCGAGTTTGTAAGGCTGGGTGTAATAGAACTTAATCTGCCTTCTGCTTCTCAGGGCCCGATTTCTTCAAAAATTAATAAAACGCCGCAGGAAGCAGTTAAAAAACTTGACCTTGCAGTTACAATAACTGATAAAGGCTTTTATATTTCGAGCTCTATGGCAGTCTTAAGCGGTAAAGACAAGGGAGAACCGTCTATAGCTTTAAAAGACGGAAAGTATGATTTTGAAGGATTGACGAAGAAGCTGTATGAGATCAAGATGAAGTCAAAAGACAGGTTCCCTGACACAGATAAAATAATTATTATGGCTGAACCTAATATAGATTATCAGACACTTGTAAGCACAATGGACGCATCAAGAGCTATTAAACTTAATGAAGAGTATCAGGATATTTTTCCTGATGTATTGTTGAGTGCAGGAATTTTTTAAGAATCGGGAAAATTATGATAAACGGATTTTCAAAAATAAAAAGGCGTAAACGGGATACAGGCGAAGTTAAACTGCAGCTTACTTCAATGATGGATATGTTTACCATTATACTTGTGTTTCTGCTTAAGACATATTCGACTCAGGGACAGTTAATTAATCCTTCAAAGGATCTAACTTTGCCTTCGTCAATAGTACAGCATGCTCCTGAGCTGGGATTGGATGTAACAGTTTCCAGTGATTGGATTCTTGTTAACGGCCGTGCTGTAGTAAAAACAAAGCAGGTAATGGATCAGGATGGGTATATTATTGAACCGCTTAAATCCGAGCTTGATACATATGCACGGGAAGCAAAAAATATGCAAAGGCTTTACGGAGCAAATTTTTCCGGTAAGGTGACAATCCAGGGTGATAAAGCACTTCCCTATAAGTTATTAATTAAAGTTATGGCCACATGCGGACAGTCATCGTACCCGAATATGCGGCTGGTTGTTTATAAAAAAGAAGCATAGTTACAGTATATTCCGAGCAGAGAGGTTAGTGTCCAGCTTTATGAATACAAGAGATATTGCGAAAGAATTTCAAAAACCTTTTTTCAGCGAATGGGACAGAACATTTGTTTCTGCCTTTGTTGCAGCGCTTATATTTGAATTTATAATCGTTTTTTTTCTTGCACAGAGGCCTGTAGCAAAATACTCGCAAAAGGATATAACGAGAATTCAGGAGAGATTTGCAAAGTTTGTCCTGCAGGCAGAACCTGTAAAGAGCGAAGAAGTTGTTGGTACAGGCAACGGTGAAACAGGCGGGAAGACTGGTACTGCAAATGAGAAGAAGAGCGAAGAGAAAGAACCGGCTGAGAAGAAGGGCGGCAAGGCAAAGGGAGAAAAAACAGGCAGCCTTGCAGGGCCCGGAAGTCCAGGCAGGGCTTCTTCTGCTTCTGCTGTGGAAGCACGCAGAAAAACCAGAGAAGCAGTAACGAGGAGTGTCAGTAATAAAGGAATTTTGGCATTGATAACTGCATCCGGAAACGGGAGCAGTAATAATTCAGTTGAAAGTGTGTTTGGTAAATCAGGAAGCGGTGCAGGAAGCGGAAATCTTGATGATGTGTTATCTTCTGTCTCAGGTTTGAAAACAAGCGGGAAACCCGGAGGCACGACAGGAAGTGCAGGCGGAGGAACAGGAGGATCAATCAGGGGAGGAAGAGAAGGTAAATCTGCAACTATTGATGATCTTGTTTCCGACCTCGGCAGTGCAGGATCCAGCGTTATGAAGAGAAAAGGCGGCCTTGTTGTTGAGGCTCCTGATCAGGTAAAGGGCAGGGGCAGAAAATCAATATATCGAAGTGCTTCTGCAATTCAGGAAGCCATGATTGCTCACAATTCTGCTATCAGATACTGTTATGAACGGGAGTTGAAACGCAACCCCACTCTTAAAGGTAAAATTATGGTACGTATTACTGTGTCTCCTGCAGGCAGAGTTGTAAAGGCGGAGATAGTATCCTCAACACTTAATAACAGGCGTGTCGAAAGATGTATTCTTTCCCGTATTCGTTTATGGAAAAATTTTAAACCTATAAATGAAGCTGAGGGTGATGTTACTTTCAGACAGGCATGGTCTTTCGGGTATTAAAATATTTTAGTTTTAATGAGTGTGAAGAAATAAAAAAGGCTGCACGTGTTTGTTTAGTATGCAGCCTTTTAACTATCTTACTAAGCTGTGATGGCTTATTTTCCGCGATAAATTAAAGCAAAAGATAATTTTTTAGCATCTATATTCTCTTTTTCAATTATATTATTATCGGCCTGGTTTTTGTTTTTCCATGAGCTCATCTGATACAAACAGCCAATGGAGAACTGATCATTAACCTTTAATTCTGCGCCAAAGGATATGATTTTTCTGTCAAGATCACTTGAGACATGTTTTAACGGTGATTTGTTAATTCTATACCCTCCCCGCAAAATTACCGGAGTGTTGGGCAGGGCAAGTTCTCCTCCTACAGAGAGATTTGTTACGTTTTGATATTTCTGCCTGATTTCAACATTTTGTTCTTCATCTTCTATATAGCCGGTGTTTTTATATTTAATCTGGCTGTAATCAAGGAATTCAGCGCTGCCGGTTATCATAACAGGGCCCTGTTTAATTGAAAGGCCCGCACGGAAAATATATGGAGAGCTGATCTTATATTCTGTAAATCCATTATCAGTAGAATCCGTAGTCGTTGCATTATCGTCCCACAATGTCTTTTCCTGATAGGACCAATCCTCTTTTCCTGTCAAAGTCAATGGTGTTTCAGCTGTAATGCCGAATCTTATATTTTTGTTAAGATAGTAGAGAATGCCTCCGGTAAAATTTAAACCCGTATAACCGGTATTGATTGTGGTGGTTTTTTTGTAGTTGTTAAATGTCCATATGTCATATACATTGTCAGATTCCGTATATCTCCACAGGTAGTCATCATTTCCTGACCAGAAATTTACAGAGCCTCCCAAATACACCTGCGGAGCAACTTCAATTGCACCGCTGAATGAGATGGCTGAAAGAGAGCCCTGTTCAAGCTCATTATACGACATCTGAACAGAATCCCCGGGAGCGTTGTTTAACATGGATACGTACAGGGAGTTGTCAAATTCCCGGATTTTTTGATAATTGATTCCGAAAACAAGGCTTCCCTGATAAGTGGGTACAGGTATGGCAATACCGAAGGAATTCAATCCCGTATAGGATGAATTTTCGGTTGTTTCAATCCCTCCGAATGTAGAGCTGTTGGTAATGGAGAGATGGCCGATTGAGACTCCGCCCGTAATTTTTTTTATTTGGCCAAGGCCTGCAGGGTTGTAAAAACCAGCTGAATAGTCATCTGCAACAGCTGTAAAAGCTCCGCCCAATGAAGCTGCTTTAAACCCTGATACCCATGATCTTCCCATGATAAACGGGATATCCTGTGAATATAAATTCAGCCAAATCAGGGAAAGAGATAAAATGATAAAAATTCGCTTTTTCATGTAAATTCCTCCAGTCAAATTATTTTCGTTTTCTGCGGCTGCCTGATGAGTTAGAAGAACTTCTTGAATGTGATGAAGTTCCGGAACTGCTGCTAGATGATGCCCTGCGTGATATAGCTTCTGTAATACTTCCAATTGAGACACTGTTTCCAGAATTATACCTGGAAATCCTATGATAAGTTTCACGAAGTTTGTTAATAAAGTTAAATTTTTTCTTTTGCACCGGTTTTCTGATTCTTAGTAATCTGTTAACATTATTCAATGAGGTGTTTCTGTTTAATGAAAATGCAGAGATTTTATTTATACTGCTTCCATTTTCCGTTGAAGAAAATCTGCTGAAAGGCTCTCTTCGGTCAAAATGACGCCTCTTGTTTTTCAATACTGATGTGTAGTTGGAATATGGGTATAAATAGAAGCCAAATCCTGAATAAAATCCACTATACCAGTTTGAATATAAGTAAGGATAAGAATAAGAGTAGAAAACAGGCCACGGCCAAATGTTATACCAGGGAGAGTAGTACGGACTATAGAAAGGATCAAAACAGAGCCCCCAATCCCATGTTTCATAATCATCATAAATTGGGACATCATCGTTAAAGTTTTCTGAAACATCATCCAAAGGTTCTTCAACAACAATGTAATCATCTCCCTTTACTACCCTTGTATTCTGACGAAGCATGAGGTGTGTGTAACACCCTGATACAGAGATTGCAAGGAGAAAGAGGAGGGTGGAAAGCAGGATTTTTTTCATTTTAAACCTCCTATAATTGTAAATTTTTTAGTAAAAATTCCGATTCTGTTTGAATTCAGGTCATCTATTCTAAGAGCCAGCAAATATGAACCCGGAGGAATAGATAAAAAGATATCTTTTTTGATTATTTTTTCATAAAAACTTTTTTTGGATTTAAATGCAAGGTTTGTACTTTTCTCTACTTTTTTAATAATATTGTAGTCATTATCATAGATAACCCATCTGTATCGATATTCTGCTGATATTGTTTTATTATCACTGTTTTTTAGCCTAAGATTCCATGATGGAAATGAGAAGCCGAATCGGACGAAAACTCTATTACCTGCTCGTTTGGTTTTTTTGAGATAAAGATTAAATCTCTCAATTTTTTTAAATTTATCAAAAGGCTTATATATAAAGAAAAAGTGATGTTTTTTAATGTAGTAGATTCTTTTTTTATGCAGGGCTCTCCGATAAATATATTTTGATATTGTACTTAACCTGATACCCTGAGAGTCGGCATTATTTCTGTTTACGGCAACTTTGAAAATTATTCTGTATCTGTAAAATATCCACTTTTCCCAGTATTTATTAATTTTTTCAATTTTATCAGGTTTCCCGAATTTAATATAAACTTCTCCTCTGGAATCCCATGGAGGGTAAAAATCGTCATTATCATTGGGCGTGCTCAGTCCAAAATTGTCATAGGCAAAAAGGACTCTGCGCTGGAACTCTTCTTCTGCTTCGTTCTCTTTTGTAGTGGGTGTAGGGTCACGCTTTGCCCAGAATTTACGAAGCCATTCTTTTCTATCCCATTGAATATCAAGAGAAAGAAAGAATGCCAGCTCTTTATGCGGAATAATATGAAAAAAGCCGTTTAAAAATAGTTTATCATCTGTCCAATTGTTCCCTTTCACGGATAGCTTTTCTTTAATAATTGCCATATCATTTTTATGATCCGGTACTTCGCTGTATTTTTTAACATTGTGTCCAGCAGATAATTCAGGTGATTTTTTAATTTCCCCTGAAAAAATTTGTATAGCTTCAAGTGAAAGCTTTGCTGTCTCCTTATTGCCTGACAGGACAAATTGTTCCAGAACAGGAATAGCCTTTTTGTCTTTTAATTCGCCAAGGGTTAGCGCAGCCTGGAACTGAATAGTTGAATCTCTGCTGCTGAGGAAGGGGTATATAATATTTAAATATTGTCTGTTTCCTTTTTTACAGAGGCGTTTTGCAAGAATTATCTGATGGACAGAAGCATCATCTGCCCATGAGCTTTCGGGAAATTTTGCAGCCAGCTCCTGGAATATTTTTAAAGCTTCTACATCACGTCCTTTTAACTGCTCAAGGGAAAAACCCTGCCAGAACATTGCATCATCGGTGAATAAACTCTTTGGATGTTTGCTCACAAAAGTGCTGCAGCAGGATACTGCCTGACTCCACAAGCGTTCATGGATAAATTTTTTACATATATTGAAATTTTTTCCCCCATCCTCATTTCCCCCGGCAGAGGAGGAAGAAACTGCTGCAAAAAATAGCATTAACGCAGCAACAAGTACGTTCAGTACTAATTTCTTCCTGAGATATTTTACTATTTCTGCCATGGCCTCTCCAAATATCACAATTATGATGTGTAACGGCTTATTCTCAGTAAAATTCGGCTATTTGCAAGCTCTTGTTTTACCAGGTTTTCCAAATCTTTTGAATCTGTTTCTTTAGATTGAATCATCTCCTCAAGGAGGTTTTCTATTTCCGAGATAAGTGAAATGAGGTCCCTGTTATCGTCCGTAATGAGGCTTTTTATTACTTTTGTCTTCCCGAGAATTTTTTCAGCGGTTTTTATTGTCAGATCGTTCTGTTCATCCATAGAAAAGGAATTGCTGTTTAAGTTTGAATAATCAAGAAGAAGAGTCTGGGTGCTCACTAAGTATGAGTCAACAGAAGGGGCTATAGGTGTTAATGTGTACTCTCCTTTTTTACGTGAATAGATGCTTCGGCCTGTTTGTATACCTGCAAAAAATATTAATAGTATAACAGCAAAGGCCGCGGATTTTCTTATCCATGAATTCAGGATACGATATCCTGTTCCTGCATGGTGCTGTCCGGAAAACTGTTTTATAACAAGACGCTGAAATTTTTCAGGAACTTCCGGGACGGAGCGCTGCAGCATGAGTTTATTGAGGCCTCTATATCCCTGAACAATATTCCGGCATTTTTGACATTGTGAAATATGATCACTGATTTTCTTTTTTTCCTCAGCGCGCATTTCATCAGTGATAAAACGTAGAATTGTATTTTCGGAAGGGCAGGGCATATTAACCTCATCTATTTAAAATCTTTAAGTTCTTTCTTAAGTTTCTTTAATCCGCGGAAAAGATGGACTCTTGCAGTGCTGTGAGCACATCCTAATACTTCTGCGATTTCCTTTAATGAACAGTTGTGATAATAGTACAAAACAACAGCTGTTTTTTGATTCTGTGTCAAAGTGCCTAGAGCTTTCTCAATTGCATCCTGTTTGCCGGTGTAGAATTTTTTGCTGCTGTTTTCGGGAATATTAAATTTTGATTCGTCAAGCCCCGTGTTTATCCGTGATTTTTTTCTTAACAAATCAACTGATTTGTTATAAGCTATTCTGTAAAGCCATGTTGAAAATTTTGATTTTCTGTTAAAGCTGCTGATATTAATAAAAGCCCTTGTAAATGTTTCCTGAGTAATGTCTTTGGCATCTTCCAAATTGCCTGTCATGTTGTAAGTGAGTTTGAAAATCATACCTGTGTAAATTTTAACAAGTTTGGCAAAGGCTCGGTTAGAACCCTGAACAGCCTCATTTATCCATTTTTCTTCCTTTTGCTTCATGTTTTTCTATCTGTTAGACGTGATACATTTGAAAGTGTTTACAATTATTTTTCAGGATCTGACTCTGAAAACATCTCCTGCCCAAAAGTGCCTGATATTGCCGTTTGGCAAAAGAAGTTTAAGCCTGCCTGTATCATCAGTACCCAGGTAAATGCCTTCTGTTTTTTCCCCTGCAGTTTCAATGCAGATTTTTTCATTATTGAAATAATCGTATTTTTTCCAGGTGTTTTGTATAAAATCATTCTTTGTTAATGCTGCTTTCTTAAATGAAGATTCAATGTTCTTTTTTAAAAGCTGAAACACATCTATGATGTTATTTTCTTTGCCTGTCTCAATTTCAATTGAAGTTGCATTATTGTCAAGGTTATACTGTTGCAGGTCTTTTTTTGTGAGATTGACATTAAGGCCTATACCGAGAACCATGCAGTTGCATGAAGGATCACCCTGCGCAAGTATTCCGCATATTTTGCTGCCGTTGACAAGAACGTCATTCGGCCACTTCAGGCTTGGTTCTATAGAAAGCTCTTCAAGAGTTTCTGCAACACTTATTGATGCTATTTGTGTTACGAGAAAGAAAAGCGGTTCTATTCTGTCCCGTTCAATAAAAATCGAGAAACAGAGGGATTTCCCAGGTTTGGAAAACCAGGTACGGTTCATTCTCCCTTTGCCAAGAGTCTGGCTTCTGGCAAGGATTGTATCCCCGTGCTTTAATCTGTTTCTCATGGAAAATGCTTTTTTGTTAGTTGAATCAAGCTCATTAAAAATAAAGAGCCGCGCATTCCATAATCCTCTTCCGCGTTTTATTGCAGGATCATTTTCAGAGATTAAATTCTTCATAACATAACAATATATAAAATTAGAGTAAGATTACAAACAACTTTATCTTTCTTAAAGTACTTGACAATTTGCGTGATTCAAAGTACATTAACAGGCTTACTTTTACCTATGGAGGTGATGGGGTGGTGTTCCGGGGACTGGTATATTGATGTGGAATTTTCTTCATAAAAAGGAGCACAGAATGCCCGTTTTGTTTGATGGTGCTGAAAATTTTGAAAAGAGTAAAAAAATTGTCGGCTATGTTAACAGAAAAGATGCTGATACAGGCCTTTACAAGCGCTTGGGGTTCAAATGCGGGCTTGAGATTCATCAGCAGCTTGCCACTAAAAAGAAGTTATTTTGCCGATGCCCTGCAGGCTTGTACCACAGCGGAGATGATTACGATGCCGAACTTGTACGTCATATGCGTCCTACATTAAGTGAACTGGGGGAGTATGACGGCACAGCTCTGATGGAGTTCAAAACCAGAAAAAATATTATTTATCGCATTAAGTACGAATCAGCCTGTACTTATGATGTTGATGATACGCCTCCTTTTCCAATGAACAGGGAGGCTCTTTCAATTGCAATGGAGATTGCACTGCTTTTAAAATCTAATATAGTTGGTGAATTTCACATAACAAGAAAGCAGTATCTTGACGGATCAATTCCTACGGGATTTCAGCGTACCGGTATTATTGGTATAGAGGGCGAGATTCCCCTTTCTAAAAAAACCGTCAGAATTATTCAGATCAGTATTGAAGAGGATGCGTGCAGGGAAGTTTCCGATGTGGGACATATGAGAATCTATACAACAGACCGCCTCGGTACTCCTCTTATAGAGATGGTAACCTACCCTGATATGAAAACACCTGATGAAGCGAGAGATGCAGGACAGTATCTTAGATTTCTAACGAGAAGTACAGGCAAGGTGAATACAGGAATAGGAGCCGCCCGACAGGACGTTAATGTAAGTATTACAGGCGGGACCAGAATAGAGATAAAAGGTGTTCAGCGGATTTCATCCATTCCGGAACTTACCCATAATGAGGCTTTCAGGCAGAAAGCGCTTCTGCAAATAAAAGATATCCTTAATAAAAAAATTAAAACACCTGAGAAATGGACAATCCGTTCAGAGAGGCTCGCTTCAAACTTTTTATCGCCGCTGATCGTAAGAGCCATGGCAAAGGGGTTTGTCCTTACAGGAGTTAACCTTCCCTCATTTGAAGGAATCCTCTCCTTTTTTACTCAGCCGGGGCGTACTTTTGCAGACGAGATAGGCGACAGGTTAAAGGTAATTGCGTGTCTGGAACGGCCTAATATGGTAACATCGGAATCTCCGGAAGGAAGCATAAATGACCTGGATCTGCAAAATATCCGTGAGGCTTTAAAAAGCGCAAAAGGGGATGCTCAGATTGTTTTCTGGGGGCCTGAAGATGATGCTGCCACTGCAGTGGAAACAATTGAAGAACGATGCAGAATGGCATTTGAGGGCATTCCTTCTGAAACGCGCAAATCCCTTTCTGACGGAACCACAATTTTTGAAAGAGTCCTTCCCGGGCCTGACAGAATGTATCCGGACACTGATTCTGCTCCTATCCCGATTGATGATCCTTTAATTGAGGGAATTCGTAAAGAGCTTCCCAATTCTGTTGATTCCAGAATTAAACAGATGGTAGAGTGGCATGTGCCTGAAGATGCTTTCCTTTACCTGCTGCGGCGTAATTTATTTCCACTTCTTTCATGGATGATAATAGAGCATGAAATCGAACCAAAGATTGCCGGAAAAGTTTTGGGCCATATTTTGAGAAATACGGAAAGAAGAATCGGCCCGGTTTCTTCCGAGCATTTGGAAAGAGTACATTCATGTATTATATATGTAAATGAAAAGAGTATTCGTCATAATATTTTAACAGAGATGATCCCGTTATGCCTGCGCTTTCCTTCCCTGAATTTGGATGAAATTTTAGGAGAAACAGGTTTTATTACGCTTTCAGAAGACGAAATATATGAGAAAATACCGAATTTACGTAATGAATTCCGCATGAACAGGCGATCAAAAAGAGAAGGAGCTGAATCTGACTGGATTATGGGGGAGCTGAGATCTGTTGCCCTTGGCAATATGGATTTGAAGGAGCTGCGCAAAGCTGTTGAGGGAGGTTCTCTATGAAAGATGCGTTAAAAGGATACAAGGGTGAAGCAAGAAAGGTTTTGGAATCCTTTAATATTAGAGTGTGGAGCGATGCTGAGATTGAAACTACGAGAGGGGCATTTAAAGGTATTGTCCTGCCCCGTTCCGAAAATGATGATGATAAGCACATTGTGCTTAAATTAATAACAGGCTACAATGTAGGAATTAATGTTAATACAGTTAAACAGGCCAGGGAGATCGGGTATAAAGAAGCTCATTATCAAATTCCGGAAAAAGAGTTTCCATTATCTCCCGATAAACCAAATGTCAAACTTTTTGGTACTGGCGGTACAATAGCATCACGTCTTGATTACAGGACCGGAGCTGTAATACCAGCATTTTCTCCGGGAGAACTTTATGGAGCTGTACCTGAACTTGCAGATATATGCAATATATCTACTGAAAAATTGTTTGCAGTTTTCAGTGAGAATATGGGGCCGTCTCAATATATAGAACTTGCAAAAGCAATCGGCCGGGAGATTGAGAATGGCATTGACGGCATTATTGTCGGACACGGTACTGATACAATGCACCACACTGCTGCTGCTCTGTCATTTATGGTACAGGATTCTCCTGTGCCTATAGTTATGGTAGGTTCCCAGCGTTCGTCTGACAGGCCGTCATCAGATGCTGCGTTAAATTTAATTCACTCTGCAACCGCAGCAGCGCATTCGGATATTGCAGAAGTTCAGGTCTGCATGTTCGGTCCTACTTCTGACGAGTACGGACTGCTGCATAGAGGAACCAGAGTCCGGAAGATGCACTCTTCCTACCGTTCGACTTTCCGTACAATAGGAGATATTCCTCTTGCCATGGTGACAAGGGATAAAGTAACACCTCTGCGTAATGATTATAGCCGCAGAAGAGGGGATAAAAAAGTAAAAATACTGCCTTATTTTAATGAAAAGGTTTCTATGATTTACTACTACCCCAATATGCAGTCTGATATTATTGATTCCCTTGTAGATAATGGTTATAAAGGGATTGTAATTGCAGGTACTGGACTGGGGCATGTAAATAAACCGGTTTATCCTGCAATAAAGAGGGCTGTTAAAAAGGGTGTTTCAATTTATATGACTGTACAGACCCTGTGGGGATATGTTCACATGTTTGTCTATGATACAGGAAGGGATTTAATGGCAAAGGGAATTATTCCTGCTGAGAATATGCTTCCTGAGGTTGCATACATTAAGCTTGGATGGGCTTTGGGGCAGACCGATGATCCTGAAAAAGTCAAAGAACTAATGCTGACTCCGGTAAACGGAGAGATTACCGAACGCGAGCCTTATAACGGATATCTTGTATTTCAGGGCGGGATTCCCGAAGTGGAGGAGTTTTTAAAGAGAATTCATAAGTAGATTTTAAGAATATAATTTTAAAAAGAGATGCAGAGATGCATCTCTTTTTTGTAAACCATAGGTGTTTTATGGGATGCAAATATAATGGAAAGAACATGTAGTAGATAAGCCTGATTTTCCCATTCCTGTATTCCCGAGCCTGTCACTTTTTCTTCTTGTATTATTGCATAATGTGTAGTTATATTTTACCATGTAAAACAATAAAGTATACAGGGTGACAATATGCGTATAGGTATCTATCAGTTCAGTCCGGTATTCGGAGATAAAAAGACTAATCTTAATAAAATAGAAAATGCAGTTGCAGAGGTTAATGCAGACTTGCTTGTGCTTCCTGAACTCTGTATTTCCGGCTATCAGTTTACATCACAAAAAGAGGTAGCAGATTTAAGCGACATAGTGCCTGATGGGGAGAGTATAAAGAGGTTAGTCACTATTTCCAAAAAAACAGGAACTTTTATAGCCTCAGGCTTCGTTGAACAAGAGGACGGAAAATTTTATAACTCTTCTGTGTTTGCAGGCCCCAGAGGAATAGTAGGCATTTACAGGAAAAATCATCTCTTTTATGAAGAGAAGGAGTACTTTACTCCGGGGAATCTCGGGTTTCCTGTATTCTCAATTCCGGGAGTAAAAGTCGGAATGATGATATGTTTTGACTGGCTCTTTCCTGAGGCTGCCCGTTCTCTTGCTCTTAAAGGTGCAGATATAATTCTCCATCCTGCGAACCTTGTACTACCCTTTTGCCAGGATGCAATGATTACAAGATGTATTGAGAACGGAGTTTTTGCAGTAACAGCCAACAGAACAGGAACGGAAAAAAGAGGAGGGAAGCCTTCCCTCAGGTTTACAGGCCAAAGCCAGGTTGTTAATCCCAAAGGCGAGGTACTTTTTAAGCTGGGGGAGAATGTTGAATCCGTACAGGTAATTGAGATAGACCCTTCGCTTGCAGGCAACAAGATGATTACAGATGTAAATGATATATTTCTTGACAGAAGGCCGGACATCTACATTGATGATGTTCCGCCTGAGGAGACTGCAGGATAATGACTGCATTATGGGACGGCCCCCTTAAAAAAGTAAATGATTATCTGTGGAAGATCCCTGTTTCGTACGCAGAGGGAATGAATGTTCCGGGATTTATCTTTGCAGATGAAAAGATGATAGAGGATGTACGCAGAGATTCAGCTCCTCTTCAGGTTGCAAATGTGGCTCATCTGCCGGGCATCCTGAAAGGCTCTTTTGCAATGCCTGATATCCATTGGGGTTATGGTTTCCCAATCGGAGGAGTTGCTGCATTTGATATTGACAGCGGAATTATTTCTCCGGGCGGTGTGGGATATGATATAAACTGCGGCGTAAGGCTTATTAAAACCGATCTCGAAGAGTCGGATATCCGGGGAGTAATCCACACTCTGATTCAGGGGCTTTTCCAGAATATCCCAAGCGGCGTGGGCTCCACGGGGAAGTTGAAACTCTCTCAAAAGCAGGAGAGAGATGTATTAAGAGACGGAGCTGTGTGGGCAGTAAAGAACGGGTTCGGATGGGACGAAGACCTCCTTTTTACAGAAAACAGAGGTATATTTGACGGAGCGGATCCGTCCGCCTTGTCACAGCGTGCAATCCAGAGAGGCAGTCACCAGTTAGGCACACTCGGATCAGGAAACCATTTTCTCGAGATTCAGAAAGTAGAAACAATATTTGATAAGGAAAAGGCTGAAGCTTTCGGCCTGAGAGAGGGGCAAATCACAATAATGGTTCATACAGGCTCAAGAGGCCTTGGATATCAGGTATGTGACGACAGCCTTGATGATATGGTAAAGGCGATGGACAAGTACTCTATCAAAGTACCGGATAAACAGCTTGCATCTGCTCCTGTTAACTCTTCTGAAGCTGAGAAGTATCTTGCGGGTATGGCTGCTGCTGCAAATTATGCATGGGCCAACAGGCAGACAATTCTTCACTGGATAAGGGAAACATTTGAAAGAGTGTTTAATCAATCTGCAGAGAACCTGGGCATGCACATGGTTTATGATGTGGCGCATAATATTGCAAAGTTTGAAGATCATTTAATTAACGGTCAAAAGAAGAAAGTCCTTGTTCACAGAAAAGGTGCAACCAGAGCATTCGGCCCTGAAAATCCCGATATACCTGAGCCTTACAGAAATACGGGACAGCCTGTGCTGATTCCCGGAGACATGGGTACTGCTTCTTATGTTCTTGCAGGTACAAAGTGTGCAGAGAAAGAGAGTTTCGGATCTACATGTCACGGAGCAGGCAGAGTAATGAGCAGACATGCGGCAGTAAGGGCTGCAAAAGGAAGATCTATTTTTAAGGAGATGGAAGAGAGAGGCGTTGTTGTTCAGAGCAGAAGCCGAAAAACTCTCGCAGAGGAATCTCCTGAAGCATACAAGGATATTGACAGAGTCGTCAATATTGTGCACAATGCCGGATTGTCCCTGAAGGTTGCACGAATGAGACCTCTCGGTGTGGTTAAAGGATAAAAAAATGAGGATTTTATGCAGTTAAGAGAAAAATCAAAAAAACGTCTTAACATAAATATCACATCTCTTATTGATGTTCTTTTTCTTCTGCTGATATTTTTTCTGGTTTCATCTACGTTTGTGGAACAGCCAGGTATGAAAATAGACCTTCCCAAAACTTCCAAAAGGGAATCATTCCGAACAAAGGGATACACTCTTTATATCTCAAAAGAAGGCCGTATGTTTTTGAATGATGAGAAAGTCTCATTTGATGATTTGCCAAAGCGGCTTAAATCTATCAGCAAGAGCCTGGGAGATAAGGGGATTGTATTAAAAGCTGACGAAAAAAGCAGATACGGCATTGTTGTTCAGGTTATGGATATAATAAAGCAGAGCGATATAAAGAAGATTGTTGTTGCAACAGAATTAAAAGATATGATAGACAGACAAAAGTAATGATAAGAAAAATAGGTTATTCCGAGTTCTATTTGGGTGTATTCAGTTAATTGTAAAATAGGGTTATTTAAAATATAAACATTTTATTTAATGTTTAAAATTCTTCCTTTGTTTGTATGGAGAATTTAAGCTGTAATAAGGACCTTGTTAAATGAAAATATTTAAAACAGTAAAAGAGATGCAGGCAGAGGCTGATAAGCTTCGTCATCATGGTATAAAAATAGGTTTTGTTCCTACAATGGGATATCTGCATCAGGGCCATCTGAGCCTTATCAGGACAGCAAAAGAGAATTCCGATGTTGTGGTTGTTTCAATATTTGTCAACCCTGTCCAGTTCGGCCCTGAAGAAGATTTTGAAAAATACCCGCGTGATTTTGAACAGGACGAGAAATCAGCAAAAGATGCAGGAGCAGACATTATTTTTTATCCTTCGGTAGAAGAGATGTATCCGGAACCTTATTTCACTTATGTAGATGTCGAAAAGATTACAGACGGCTTGTGCGGAAGATCAAGGCCAGGCCACTTCAGGGGAGTTACAACAGTAGTTGCAAAGCTTTTCCTGTGCGTAAAACCTCATACTGCTGTTTTCGGGCAGAAAGATGCGCAGCAGGCAGCAGTTATCAGGCAGATGGTCAGAGACCTTAATTTTGATATTAAAATCATTACCGCACCCATTGTCAGAGAAGCAGACGGGCTTGCAATGAGTTCAAGAAATAAATACTTGTCTCATGAAGAGAGAAAAGAGGCTCTCGCTCTGTATGATTCATTAAAGCTTGCTGAAAACATGGTATCAAATGGCGAGATATCTGCTGAAATAATAAGAGATGCGATAGAGCGTAGGATATCAGAGGAGCCTCATGCACGGATTGATTATGTGGAACTTGTGAATGCAGAGAGTCTTGAGCCTGTGGAAATAGTTATCGGCAGAGTGCTTGCCGCAGTTGCTGTTTTTGTGGGGAATACGAGATTGATTGATAATGTAGTACTGGAAGTTTGAAAATTTCCTGATATTATCCAAAATAAATCTTGTATTGAATCCCTCTTCAGGTTAAATTAACCCTTTAAAAGACATTGTCCGGCAGAAACTATACAGGTGGTTTATGAAAAAAATTATTCCTATTATAGCAGTGATTCTATCAGGCATGTATTGTGCCCATATAAACGAAGCGGAATTGGCATTTCAGCAGAAAGATTACAAAAAAACCATTCACTTATGCAGAATATCCATTGAGAATGATTCTCTTAACACAGATGCTATGCGGCTTTTAAGTCGTTCTTATGTAGCAACTGATTCCCTTATTAATGCAAGAAAGATGGCAAAAAGAGCATTTGATATAGATACTGATTTAAGGAAAAACATCAAAGTTTTGGCTTATGTATTATCTGCTTCAGGAGATAAAGAATTTAACGGCAAAAATTATGATTATGCATTAAAATGGTATAATGACGCAGCTGAAATATGTTCCACTGATACAAGAATAATCAGGAAAAAAGCAGATACCATGTTAAAACTGCATTTTCTTGATCAGGCACAAAAAGAGTACAGCCGCCTTATTTCTGCAGGAAAGGATACCTCTGAGATTAAAAAGATTTTAAAGAAAATAGATGAAGGTAAAAAACTCGCTTTTTCCTATTATAAAAAAGGCCTGAGAAATTTAAAAAGGGGAAGCATTGTATCAGCGGCAAAGTATTTTAAAAAGGCAGTCGGCAAAAATTATGACTTGTCAGATGCTCGTTACTATTTTCTTTTAACATCAGGAAAAGTTTCTCTTAAAAGCAGAAAAAAGAAAAAGCTCTGGGAAGCTATTGAGTCTTTTGGAAAAGCCGCAAATTTGCACCCCGATTCTGCAGAGCCGCACTATTTTATGGCAAAAGCTTATGAGAGAAAAGACAGCGGAGAATTTGTTAATGCTATTGATGAATACAAAAAAGCCCTGGACCTGGAGCCGAACGGGCCCTATGCAAAAAAGTGCAGCACTAAAGTCAGAACATTAAGCAGAAGGAAAAAGAAGCTTGATGATTTTTGGAGCAGGGGCAGAAAGAAGATTAAGAGTAAATAAATGTTTAGAAAACAGAAGGGCGGATTTTAACAAATCCGCCCTTTATTTGTTGCATACTACATTTTTTACCTTATTTTACTGAGCAAAATTAAAATGAAAATAAAGTCTGAGTTTTCCCAAAAAAATTAATTTAAAGGAGCAAAACAATGTCTTTTCCCCATCCATTTTACAAATGGAGGCCGCATCCATGGCATGGGCTTGAAGTTGGAATCAATCCTCCGGAAATTGTACATGCTTATATTGAAATAACTCCCTTTGATCTTGTCAAGTATGAAGTGGACAAATCAACAGGATATATGAAAGTTGACAGGCCTCAGAGGACATCATCTCAGCCTCCTGCTCTTTACGGTTTTATTCCAAGGACGTACGGCGGAAAGAGAGTCAGTGCTCTCAGCCCTGATGCGGAGCGTGGAGACGGAGATCCCCTTGATATCTGTGTTGTGAGCGAGCGTCCGATTACAAGAGGTGAAATTTTTCTAAACGCCCGGGTAATAGGCGGGCTCCGTATGATTGACCACGGAGAAGCTGATGATAAAATTATCGGAATTCTTGAAAATGATGAGTTCTGGAGAGATGCAAAAGATATTAGTGATCTGCCCGATATTTTGGTTGAACGGCTGAAACACTATTTTTGTACTTACAAGCTTGTTGAGGACGAAAAATCTAAAATCACTATTGATGAGGTTTATAACAGAGAAAAAGCTCTTGAAGTTGTGACTGCTTCAATTGAAGATTATAATGAAGAATTTGGTGAAGTATAAGATTACTGAATTTGCAATATAATATATAGTTGATATCAGGGGAGACGATACATTTGTCTCCCCTGATTTATTGCGCCTGCAGAAAGAGTACAGAAGTATTCCGCTGATTGTATTATATCTGTGAAATTATTTATCGGGGAGTTATAAACATCTAATAATAAATATTATCACTCGGTATCCTCTGAATCATCCCTGTTTTATCGGCAAAAATGAAAGATTTACAAAATTTTAATTTAGAACCAAAATAATGATGCTACCGGCAAAAAATGCCGTTTTAATCAATGATGATATTGTTAAGTTTTTTCCGTTGCAAACAGAGTTATGGCTGTAGCCTGTTAAAACAAATTTAAAGTTTTATCAATCTATAATCGCAGGTTTCCCGAATTAAAATTAAAATAAATGTTATAAGTGAAATATGTTCTGGTATTTATTGATAATAGGCCGATAACTATACTGAGAAGAAGGCTTCAATATAAGTTTGCCACTGTTTTTAAAGGGGTTATCTGCAGATATAATTATGCAGGATAGTATAAAACGGGAGTGTGATGCATAAAAAGAGGAACATTGCAAATTGTAAATTAGATTTCATTTAGCACTCTTCAGGAATATTTTTTTATCTGATTTATTCTATGCATGCTTTTGATGATATATTTTAAGGCTAAAATATTGTAGAATTGATAGATAAGAAAGAAAGCCCTTGATAAAAATCGGTGGTATAAATTTTGCAAACAATAGCATTGACGTATAAAAAATACGTTTTAATATAAACAGGAGTTTTTGTGGTAAAGAAGTTAATCCTATTAATTTTTATTTTTAGTACTATTTCGTATTCACAGACTCAGTGGGTCAGAAACGGAATTAAGGGCGCTTCAGCTGTTTCTTCACAGATCAATCTGAACTGTGTAAGTACAGGCACAGGCGGTGTATTCTTTGCATATGAAAATGACCCTCAGGGTGACGCTGACATCTATGTGCAGTATATTGACGGAGCAGGTAATGCAAAGTGGGGACCAGACGGGAAAGTAATTTGTTCCGCGGCAGGCAACCAAAAGCGGCCTACAATTACATCTGACGGCAGCGGCGGGCTCTATGTTGCATGGGAAGATGAAGTATCGGAAGATATTTATATCCAGCATCTTGATGCACAGGGTAATGAGCTTTGGGTAAAAGACGGAATTAGAATATGCAGTGCTGCAGGGCTGCAATCACGCGTTGAAGCTGTATATGATGGGACTGGAAGTGTAACACTTGTATGGATTGACGAACGTTCGGGGAATGGCACTGACATATATGCACAGCGTGTAAACAGCAGCGGTAATGCCTTGTGGCAGACTAATGGTGTGCCGGTATGTACTGAATCGGGCAATCAGTCGTCTCATGTTATAAAAAGCGATGGTTCAGGCGGAGTGTTTGTTGTATGGCAGGATTACAGGAACGGTTATGCAAATATTGATATTTATGCACAGCACATAAACAGCTCTGGTTCGCCTCTTTTCGGTTCTCAGGGCATAAGTGTTGTTTCTGCGGCAAATAATCAGCAGAAACCTGATATTGACATTAACGGTACAGACATTTTCGTAAGTTGGCAGGACTTCCGTTCCGGTACAAATAATGATATATATGTACAAAAATTTGATATAAACGGCAGCCCTCAGTGGGGCGCAAACGGTTATCCGGTATGCACTGCAGGGGGGCATCAGACGAATAGTCAGATAATTAGTGACGGATCCGGCGGAGTAATAATTGTCTGGGATGATAACAGAACAGGATATGACATCTACGGACAGCAGATGTCTTCCAACGGCATTCCCCAGTGGGAAGCAAACGGAAAAGTTATAAATGCATCGAGCGGGTATCAATACACTTCCCGTGTAGTGTCAGACGGTGCTCACGGAGCCTTTGTTATATGGAATGATGATCACTCTTCTCCGTCTGATTTGAATATATTTGTTCAGCATATTAAAAGCGATGGGACTCTTCTTTTTCCCGAACAAGGCTATACTGTGGTAGATACAACAGGATATCAGGACGGACATTGTATAGTTGAGGACGGAGCAGGCGGATTTATTGCATTGTGGAGGGACGGCAGAGACGGAAACAGTGATGTTTATGTTCAGCATATAAATGATGCAATTACTTTTTCAACTCCTTCAGCGGGAAATCTCTGGGCAGGCGACAGGGAACAGACAATTACATGGGAGTTAAAACCCGAATCAGTAATTTTTGATCATCTTATTGTTAAAGCATCTGCCAGCCCTGGAGACGGGTTTCCGATTATAGTACAAGACAATGTTTCTCCTTCTCTCCTGTCTGTAAACTGGGCACCCCAATCAGTAAGCAGTACAAGTGTCAGAATCAAAATAGATGGTATCCTTTCTGACGGCACACTTGTAAATTCATATCAGAGCGGTCAATTTTCAATTGATTCCGAGCCGCCTGACCAGTTTCATCTTCTATCCCCTGTTAATAACACAAACACAACCCTTGATGTTACTTTCCAGTGGGAAACTGCATCTGACAACCTCTCAGGGCTTGACCACTACGAATTATGGCTGAACAATTCAGTTTTTACTGATACTTTGCATTCAAACTCCATAAGCCTGGCTATGGATGAAGGAACATTTGTCTGGACAGTTAAGGCTGTTGACAAAGCAGGAGTTGTAAGAACTGCGGAAGAAGCCTGGAATTTTTCAACGAGCAGAGATAATGATCCTCCTACAATATTTCACCTGCAGTCACCCTCAAATGACTCATGGACTGCTGAAAAGTCTCCGGAGTTTATCTGGTCAGGATCTACTGATGCAGGAAGCGGGCTGATGAAATATCAGTTTTATCTTGACGGTGAAATGATTAAGGATAATATGCCGCCTACTCAGCATTCGTTCTCTTCTGCAGAGCTAAGCCTTGGTTCACATACCTGGCATGTAATTGCAGTTGATTCTGTAGGAAATTCTATGGAATCCGAAGAGATTAATACTATTAATGTTGATTACGTAAAACCCGAGCAATTTTCATTAAGAGGCCCGGATGACGGTGTATGGGTAAATACTGCATATCCGGAGTTTTCATGGGAAGCAGTATCTGATACAGGTGCCGGACTTGAATACCTGCAGCTTTGGATGGACGGAGAACTTCTTATAGACAATATTAACCCTTCAGGTACATCACTTATCCCTGGATCAGGTTACGCTGTTTCGGAAGGAAGCCATGAATGGTACATTTCTGCAAAGGATTCAGTTGGAAATATCAGAAAATCGACAGAGATATTTGAATTAAATGTGGATATAACTCGCCCCGAACCTTTTTTACTTATGCAGCCTGCAGACAATAGTTTTGTGACAGATTTGAGGCCTGCTTTTCAGTGGGAAACGGCAAATGATGCTGTATCAGGCGTAAGTTCTTATAATATCTATATTGATGATCAACTTGTGTCAGAGGGATTGACAAATCCTTCTTACATTCCTGATTACGATATTGCAGAGGGGCATCACATCTGGAAAGTAAAAGCTGTTGATGCAGCGGGAAATTCTAAAAACAGCCACAGATTCGGGTTTACTCTTGATGTGAGCAGCCCGGAATCATTTGCACTTATTTCTCCGTCTGCAGGAGCGGTACTGCATACGAGAACCCCTGATTTTGCCTGGCATAAAACAGACGATGCAGTTTCGGGATTTGCGTCTTATACATTTGTAATTGAAGGAATTACAACTATTGAGAATATCTCTCAAAATGATACTCTGCATACTTTAAGTACATCCTTTGCCAATGGAACATATACATGGCATGTTGCTGCTTTTGACAGTGCCGGGAATGTATTTACTACGCCGGACCAGGCATTTGAAATTTCCTGTAATCCTCCTCAGCTGACATCTTCTGCAAGTGTAAGCGCAACCGAAGATGAACCATTTAACTATACAGTTGCATTTACCGATCCTGACGGAGATGATGTTAATGTTACGTTTTTAAGTATACCTTCGTGGCTTACACGCAATAATATGATATTTTCCGGAACACCGAGCGAGGCTACTCAGGATACTGTAATTGTCCTTAATTTTTCAGATGGTATTTTCACGGAAGAAAAGCGAATTACAGTAAATATAATACATGTAAATGACCCACCTGTAATAACCTCCTCAAATTCAGCCGCAGCAGTTGAGGATTCTCTGTTTACTTACACAGCAACTGCTTATGATGTGGAAAATGATGCACTTGCTTTTACTTATATTACACTTCCAAAATGGCTGACAGCAGCAAATGCTGTAGTTTCCGGAACACCGCGGGAAGGTGATCAGGATACCTGTTTTGTAGTAATAGTATCTGATGGGGCAGACACGGACACTCTGAGAGTAGATGTTACTGTCCGGGCTGTAAACGATCCTCCGGTAATTACCTCTTCTGGAGCTGTAACTGCAACAGAAGGCAAGCTGTTCCGCTATAAGGCGTCAGTTGAAGATGTTGACAGTAAAAATGTTTTTGTTAAGTATTATAATCTGCCCTCATGGCTTTCTCTGTCCGGGCCTGAACTGCGTGGTATTCCAGAGAATCAGAGCACAGACACGTGTTTTACTGTAATTGCATCAGACGGAGAGTTGAGCGATACTCTGATTGTAATGGTTACAGTTAATCATGTAAATTCATCTCCGGGATTTGTATACGAGCTCGGCACCTGGCAATTTTATGATGATGATACACTTAAGTGGTCTGTAAATCTTGATGAATATATAAGTGATCCTGATGATCCTGACAGTGCGCTTACATGGACATACGAACTTCCCGATACAAATAATGTTACAGTTTCCATTAATGAGAAGTCCCATGTGGCTACAATTGTGGCACATCACACACAGGGGGCATTCCGCGTAATTTTTACTGCTACGGATCCTCACGGGGCTTCAGCTTCGTGTACATTGTACATGCAGATAATAATGACTTATGTTGATAACACATCATTTGCAGTACCAAAATCGTTTGCCCTTTACAATAACTATCCGAATCCTTTTAATGCAAAAACAGTAATTAAGTATGATGTGCCTGTTTCAGCAAAAGTAAATATTTCCGTTTATAATACTTTGGGAAGAAAGGTTGGTGAAATTATCAACGAATTACAGCAGCCGGGTGTATATAAATTTGAATGGGACGGTGATCATTTTCCGACGGGTGTTTACTTTATTGTAATGCAATCGGGTTCATACAGAAAAGTACAAAGAATGATATTATTAAAATAGAAAGCAGATAATTGCCGTTTTCATAGACTCCTCCCTCTTCCTTCTTATAAACCCCGCTTTTTATCAAGCGGGGTTTTCTCTTGCAAAGATGTATAAAATTTTCTATTTTTTTATATTAGATGAAAACAGTATTTATTATTTAGAGAACAAGATGAAAAATAGGCTTCATTGTCCTTGCTTTCTGATGCTGTTATTGTTTTTGATATTTAATGGCTCTGTCTATGGGCAGAACAATGTTCCGGGTTATAAAGCAGACCGGCAAATGAAAGCTGGTAATATCAATATTCGGCTGCTGGAAAAAACTATTGTATATTACACAAATAAAGCAAGAATAAAAAGAGGTGTTTTGCCTTGTGCTGAAGATGTTGTTTTAATTAAGTCAGCAAGAGCACACAGCAGTGAAATGGCAGGAATGGGCTATTTTTCACACACTTCACCTGTTAAGGGCAGTGAAACGTTGGTACAGAGATTAGAGCATGCAGGCGTTATCCTGAAAAATATTTACATCGGGGAGAATCTTGGAGTAGATTTTGTTCTGAAGATTTCCGGTATAGAGTATTACAATAAGAAAAAAAATGGGAAGAAAGTCTATTATAACGGGATAAATAAATCTGTAATAATATCCCAGACATACAGGCAATTTGCAGAATCCATGGTCAGGCACTGGTTAAACTCGCCTCATCATAGAAAGAATCTTTTAAATAAGAAATTTACCAATATTGGGGTCGGCATTGCAGAGGGGGTGTACAATGATTTGGATGCCTTGTATGTTACCCAGAATTTTACAGGAAAAATAAAGCATTATCAGAGAATTGATGAAAGAGAGGTCTCAAGATGGTACAGGGAATGAAGACGGTAATTGTGACCGGAGCGTCAAGTGGAATCGGCAGAAGCAGTGCCGTGCGTTTTGCGCAGGAAGGTTTTAATGTTGTAATATGTGCCAGAAAAGAATCAGAGCTTAATAAAACGCTTGAAAAGGTTGAAGAATCCGGAAGCAGCGGGCTTGTAGTTCCTGCAGATCTGTCCATAGAAAAAGAAATTGAAAAAGTCCTGGATGAAACTGTGAAAAAATTCGGGGGCCTCAATGTTCTTGTAAATGCAGCAGGCATAATTGCAAATGGATCAATTGAGAACACATCTGTTGAACAGTGGGACATGATGATGAATATTAATCTCAGGTCGGTTTTTCTGCTGATGCAGAAATCAATAAAATATCTTGCGAAGACGAGAGGCTCAATTGTAAATGTATCAAGCGTGACAGGTACAAGGGCATTTCCCGGGATAATTGCATACTGTGTCAGCAAAGCAGGTGTTGATCAGCTTACAAGAAGTGCTGCTCTGGAACTTGCACCCAAAGGCATTAGGGTGAATGCAGTAAATCCCGGAGTTATAAGAACAAATCTGCACAGAAACGGCGGTATGGATGAAAAGGCATATAATGCTTTTCTTGAACACAGTAAAACCACACATCCTCTCGGCAGAGTTGGAGAACCCGAAGAGGTTGCAGAGCTGATACTGTTTCTGTCAACAGAACGGTCTTCCTGGATTACAGGAACTACCATATCAATTGACGGAGGACGTGCCCAAACATGTGCCCGTTAATAAAATCAGGAGAATGACAATTGAACAGATTTATTAAGATTATAACGTTCTCCGCCCTTCTTATCTTTGCTTCTCTGAGTGTTAATGCACAGAAAAGGGCAATGCAGATAAGTGACCTGTGGAAATTTAACAGAATTGGAGCGCTTTCACTATCACCTGACGGAGAGAGAATAGCTTATACTATAATCCGTTACACAGGGAGAAATCTGAAAAAAGAGTCAGATATCTTCCTTGTAAATAAGGATGGAGGCCAGCCGAAGCAGCTTACGACAAGCCCTGGTTTTGACGGAAATCCGAGGTGGAGTCCTGATGGTTCGCTGCTTGCGTTTTTATCTGACAGAAGCGGAGAGAGGCAGATATTTGCAATTCCACTTGATGGCGGAGAAGCAAGGCAGATACGAACAGTTAAAGGCGGTATAGAAGATTTTGTCTGGTCGCCTGATGGACGTTACTTTGCATTTATCCCTTTTAATAAATATGCACGTAAAGAGAATGAACTTTCCGTAACAGTGTATCAGAATTCTTATTTTAATAAAAGGCTGCCTGATAACCGCATTATGATTATGTCGTCAACAGGAGGAAAGCCCTGGAATCTTATTCCTTCTTCATCAAAAGTTGCTCCTGTACTAAGCCCTGATTTTAGAAATTTTGATTTTTCTGCTGACGGTACCAGATTTGCTTTTATCGGTTGTATTGATACCGTTAAATCGTCTTCTTACGGAACAGATGTTTTTATTGCTTTATCAACAGGAAGAAAGATGTGGAGAATAACTGTCAGCCCGGGCAAAAAAAGCCAGCCCCGGTTTTCTCCTGACGGCCGATATCTATGTTATAAAGCTATTCCGAGGTCCAAAGGATGCAGCGGGCAGCATGATTTGATGCTCTTTGACAGGCGCACCGGAAGAAACACAAATATTACAGTCGATTTTAACCTTGATGTTGAAGAGGCCGTATGGGGGTCGTCTTCGGACAAAATATTTTTTACTGCATCAGACCAGGGCAGAAAAGTTGTATTTTCTATTGATGTAAAGAAAAAGAAGGTTAAAGGGCTGATTCATGAGGGATGTAATTTTGACCTGTCAGTTTCTCATAATGATAATTATATTTTCATGCGCCGAAGTACATTCAGCATGCCGGCAGAGATATTCAGAACCAATGAAAACGGCGATAAACCTTTTGAACTTACTTTTACAAACCAGATACTACTTGATTCTATCAAGATGAATAATGCTGAAGATTTCTGGTACAGAAGTTTTGATAGTAAAACTATTCACGGGTTTTTAATTAAACCGCCGTTTTTTGATGTCCATAAGAAATATCCCGCAATATTCCTGATTCAGGAAGACCCTCATCACGGCTGGTACGATATGTTCCGATATTTCTGGAATGCAAATTTGTTCGCTGCAGAGGGTATGGTTGTTATTATGGCTAACCTGAGGGGTTCAAAAGGGTACGGAATAGAATTCAGTACATCATTAAATGGCGACTGGACAGGAGCTGCTTACAAAGATATATTATCAGGCCTTGACCATATTCTTAAAAAGTATTCTTTTATTGATGAAAGAAATATTTTTGCAGCAGGAAGCTTTTACGGAGGATTTCTTTCAGACTGGATTTCCCTTCACTCTGACAGATTTTCAGCTGTTGTGTCCCATGCTTCAATTACAAACATGCTATCTTTATACGGTACAGGCAGTGCTGAATTTTTTGTATCCGAATTCGGGCAGGCTCCATATGGAAATTTCAGGAAGTATGATAAAATTTCTCCTGTGCGCAGCAGGCCGGAGGCAAGAGTTCCCTGCCTTATAACCCACGGGGCTATGGATGATAAAATTAATTTAGGCCAGAGCATTGAGTTTTTTTCGGCGCTGCAGTATTTTAATATTCCGTCAAGGATTATTATATTTAATAAAGAAGGCCATGTACTGACTAATCCTGAAGATATAAAGCTGTGGTGGAATTATGTGTTAGAGTGGATTAAAGAATTTACAACTGAATGATAAATTAGAAGGATTGATTTTTATGAAAAGAAAGATTCTGCTGATGAGTGCAGCATCTCTGCTTTATAGTATTTTCTGCCTTTGTACTGATCCTGTGTCAAGTGACAAGTCAAAGGTGATAAAAACCCTTGTACAGGGGAAGTTGAATGCAGGCCAGTATTCGGTATTTTGGGACGGGAAGGATGAGAAAAATAATTTTGTTGAGCCCGGAACATATCTTGTGTGGCTGACAGCCCGTTCTTTTACATACGAAATCAGGATGACTGCTCTTACGGGAGGGGCTGGTTCAAATGACAGTACCACTGTGCCGATTTATGGAGACTGGGGGCTGACAGAGCTTCTTCAGAACCACCCTGATCCTTTTCGTATTAAATGCGGTACAAATATTCCGTTTATAATAGGAGATGATGCTGCAAGTCAGACAGTTGTACTTACAGTGCGCAAAGAAAATAAATGAATAAGAAATCAGGCAAAAATCATCAAATTCCTTCTGAACTTTCAGAGCCTGTAGTTATTACAGATAAACTTGATCTTCACGGATTTTTTCCGGAGCAGGCTGTGGAAGTTATGTTGATTCTTTCGTTGACTGAAGTATGTAGAAAATTTGAAGAAATGGCTTGAATTATTTGTTATGGTCAATTATATTACATGTAGTTTAAACTACATGTAGGAGGTCGTAAATGGGTGTTATGAGTATTAGAATTGATGATAATAAAAGAAGGGCATTAAAAGTAATTGCGTCTATTGAAGGTAAGAGTATGGGTGGGATCGTTTCCGAATTGATAGAAGATTATATAAAAAGGAATAGAGTTAAGATAAAAGAATTATCTGAAAAGGAAAATCTTAATGAAATTATGAAAGTATCAGAAAAATCTTTTATGGAATGGGATAACGAAGAAGATGATATCTATAATGAATTGTAAAAAATGGGAAATTGTCTTAGTTCCATTTCCTTTTACAAATTTGACTACAACTAAAAAAAGGCCTGCTTTAATTATTTCCCCGGATGAATATAATGAATACATGGATGTCATAATTGTATTTATTACGAGCAAAATGGATGTAAAGTATAGAATGGGCGATTATAGAATAAAAGAATGGGAAAAATCTAATTTACCAAAACCTTCAATGATTAGAATGAAATTTGCGACAATTGATAAATCAATTATTGTTAAAAAAATTGGAAGGTTACATGAAAAAGATGTGCGTGAATTTGCTGAAATATTAAAAAACTTTTTAATACTTTAGAATAAATGAATAAAAAGTCCAATAAAAAAACTAAAATCCCTTCTGAACTTTCGGAGCCTGTAGTTGTTACAGATGAGCTTGATCTTCATGGGTTTTTCCCGGAGCAGGCTGAGGAAGTTGTAACAGAATTTCTTCTGAATGCCCATAAATTAAAGCTTGAACAGGTCAGGATAATTCACGGCAAGGGCAAAAGCCGGATGAAGTTCGAGGTTTATAAAATCCTTCAGAATTCTCCCTATGTTGATTTTTTTAGTGACTGTACTCCTGAGGCCGGAGGATGGGGCGCTGCGAGAGTTGTACTGAAGAAATTAGTCTTATAATAATTCACCCGGCACATCTTTGGATGATCTGCTGAAAAAAATGGTACGGCATGGGAACTACTGATCTGTTTTAACGGAAAGGCATTGCTGCAGGTTGTGCTGATCTGAAAATGTTTATGAAACAAGTTATCCATAATTACGTACAAATAGCGTGTTTCCTGTTTTCCTGAGCTCCGGTTTGTTTATGGATTGCAACATATTATTTACAGTTGAAAAGGAGAGAGAAATGAAGAGAGTGTTTTTAATCGTAATTGTCCTGTTTTCCATGTCTTTTCTTTTTTTTGAAAAGGCTTCGTCCTGTACAAATATCCTTGTAAGCAAAGGCGCAACAAAGGACGGCTCTGCAATTATAACCTACTCATGCGATGGTGAATTCCTGCCGCATTTAAGGTACACACCTGCTGCAGATCATAAAAAAGACGAATTTATTGAAATACGTACTAGAGACGGTAAAGTGCATAAAATTCCGCAGGTTCCGCACACCTATGCAGTTGTGGGCCTGATGAACGAGTTCCAGCTTGCAATAGGAGAAACAACTTTTGACGGGAGAAAGGAACTGCGTAATCCTGACGGCCTTCTGCATTACTGGACTTTGATGAATCTTGCTTTGAAGAGAGCAAAAACAGCAAGGGAAGCAATTAAAGTTATTACTGATCTTGTTGAGAAGTATGGATATGCAAGTACAGGTGAAACATTTTCAATTGCAGATCCTAATGAAGTCTGGATAATGGATATGATCGGGCCTGGCCCAGGAGGCAAAGGGGCAGTGTGGGTTGCACTCAGAGTCCCTGAAGGATACATGTGCGCCCATGCAAACATGTCAAGAATCGGAGAATTCCCTCTGAACGACACAAAAAACTGTATGCATTCAAAAAATGTAATCTCAATTGCCGAGGAAAAAGGGTATTTTGACCGTAAATCCGGTAAGCCATTCAGGTTCTGCGATGTATATGATCCTGCAACTCCCGAGAAATGCCTCTACTGCGGATCAAGAGTGTGGAGCATATTCAGAAGGAGCGCTCCGTCAAAGAATTTTTTATCGGATTTTGCAAGAGGTGTCAAGGGTGCGGAACGTCTGCCGCTTTTTATAAAACCGGATTCAAAATTTTCAGTTAAAGACGTAATGTCTCTTATGAGAGATCATTATGAGGGTACTCCATTTGATATGACAAAGGGTGTTGATGCAGGCCCGTTCGGAACTCCCAACAGATGGCGCCCTATTACATGGAAGGTTGACAGTGTAAAATATGCATGGGAGAGGCCGATCTCCACACAGCAGACAGGATTTTCTTTTGTATCCCAGTCCCGCTCTTATTTGCCTGATGCTGTAGGCGGAGTACTCTGGTACGGAATGGATGATACTTACACAACGTGCTACATTCCTCTTTACTGCAGGATTGATGCATTGCCGGAAGCATTTACTGTCGGCAGTATGAGAAAATTTTCTTTTGATTCTGCATGGTGGGCGTTTAATTTTGTTGCAAATATAGCAAATCTCAAGTACTCATACATGATAAAAGACATACAAAAAGTTCAGTCGGAACTGGAGAATAATTTCTTCGAACTTCAGCCGGCTGTAGAAAAAACCGCTTTGGAACTGTCAAAGAAAAATCCTGAACTTATGAAAAAATACCTGACTGATTACTCAGTTATGCACGGCCAGGAAGTTGTGAGAAGGTGGGAACAGCTCGGCAAGGATCTGATTGTAAAATACAATGACGGTTACGTGAAGAATGAGAAGGGGGGGATCAACTCAGTCGGTTATCCTGAGCAGTGGCTGAAAAGGGTAATAAAATCCCGGGGAAACAGCTGTAAGGTTCCGGTCTGGAAATAATAGGTAAAGGGTTTTAGTTTATTAATAGTAGGGGCTGTGTCAAAAGTCCTAACCCTGTCATTGCGAGCGTCTTTTTGCGAAGCAATCTCTTCAATTCGTGCTCAATTCCTGAGATTGCCATGTCGCTTTGCTCATCGTAATGACTTCAAATCGACTTTTGATACAGCCCCTTTTTTTATTTTTATCCACAAATTTCGGAATTGTTTTAAGGCATCCTTTCCTGATTTGATTCAGGAACAATATTTTAAAATTTTACAATTGTTGGTGCAAGTTCAGATACCATGTCCGAAATTGTTTCAATCGTAGCATTTGAACACTGCACTTCCCGCGTGCCCATTATCTGAGCAGTCTGAACATTGACCAGTTTTGCTGTAATGATCAGTAAATTGCCAAGCTTGTTTATGCTGCCTGTCAGAATGTATTCTGCATTCAAATGCTGCCCGATTTCCGCTGCATTTGATGCTGTAAGCCCTGTCTGCTGATATTTCAGTTCATCCAGAACTGCTGCTATCTGGTTTCTTTCAATCAGTTCAATCAGTTCGCTGTTTCCGAGTTTGCTCTCCAGAAGATATGTCGTTGTCTGTGCAACATCATCTTTAATTCCTCTTGCATCAAAAGTCATAACTGCAACACGTTTGCGGCTGCCGTATGCAATTAAAGGTTCCGTTGGTGTCGTAATTTTTATGGACGAACCGAATCCGCGCTGAGCTTTTCCTGCAATTGGCTTGTTAGTACTGAAGCGTTCATAACCTTCCATGCCTGATAACTGCCATATATTGATATGGCTCAGAGACTTATCGGTGAGGTCTTTATAAGCAGCAGCAAACCATTTACCGTTTTTCGAGATCGCCATACCTGTAAGTTTGCCGGGCATTGGATAGTTCTGCTCTATAACGCCGTTTTGAATGTTCCAGAATGAGATGCGGCCGTTCCTGAGAGTTGAGTTGTCAGTTATTGCATATTTTCTGTCAGGAGATATAAGGAAAAAACCGATATTCATTCTGTTGCCGGTCAGTGTTTCTATTTCGCTTCCTGTTTTCCAGTCAAAGAAGGAGAGATTGTATTTAAAAATCATTCTCCTTCCTCCCTTTGCAAGTACATGCTCTTCAATACCCACACCAATGAAATTTCGGTCGAAACTGACGGAAGCTGATTTAATGTCTATTCCGGAACCCTGAATAGTTCGTGCCTCTATTGAAGTTTTGCGGATTGACGAAAGTTTGTTTACATCCCAGATAATCATCTTGCGGTCCTGGGAAATAGAAAGCAACTGATCTCCTCCGATACTGAATGCAACAGAAATAACTTTCTTTCTATGTCCTTTCATCTTCCCCTTAAGTATACCCAATGGGAATTCCCAGACAAAAACTTCTTTTCTCTTTCCTGCAGCAGCCAGTATGCGGCCATCCGGCGATAGTGATAGATCCAGAATTGATGATCCGTATTCTTTTAAAGTTTTTTCCAATCTGCCGCTGTAAAGGTCCCAGATACATATCTTCCCATCTTCTCCGCCTGTTATTAGCCGTGTAACTTTCCAGTCGAAAAGAGCCGCATTAATTGCACCCCAGTGGGCTTTAATCTTATGAATAGTTCTTTTTGCACTTATATCATGGATATAGAGATTACCTTTTAAATCGCCCCATGCAATAAAGCGGCCGTTGCCGCTGATTCTTAGAAATGTGACCTTCTGTGAATGCACTGGTATCTGCTGTTCAAGGTAGAGGTTAAACTGTGCAAATGCAGTGCTGTTTAATATCACAAATAATCCGATGAAGGGTATCCATCGTTTCATTGAATATACCTCCCGAAAGTTCAGTCTGTACAAATTTTTATGATTTAGAAGATAAAGGAGAGGCCTGTCATAATCATAATTATACCTCCCTTTGATTCTTTTTCAGGAGAAAAACCGTAAGTTATAACTGTGTTAAATGCTGCGTATTCATTGAAAAAACTTTTTACGCCTCCGCCTATTGTAATGTAGGAGTAGTCAATAAAATTTTTATCTTCCGGGATGTCAAATGTATATTGATAATATCTGCCTGTAAAGTAAGGCACGGTTTTAGAGGCAGTGGCCATGTTGAGGTTGAAAAAAATAGAGCCGCTGTACTGGACATCAACTTTTGGGTCTCCGTTGTCGTCCTTGCCGGTAGAAAAACTTACTATAGGTGCAATGCCAACCTGAAAGAATTTAGTGTAGTATTTTCCGTAGCTTATCTGCAGAGATCCGTAACCGTTTGCATCGATGTTTTCTCCAACGAATGTGGAGAAGAATCCGAGAAAACTTACTTCTTTGTCCCCGGCCTGGATTTGAGCAAAACAACTGCCGGTGATAATTAATAATAACGCCAAAATCAGTGCTGTTTTCTTCATAGTACTCCTCCTTTTTGAATGTAGTATTAAAAGTTTAATTTAAAATAGTTTTTACTTTAGTGCCACAAAGTATTTGAAGTTAAAAAGGGAGTATTATGGATAAAAGGCCTTTGCGGCGTTTAAGGCTGTAAATTTTATTAATGTTTGTTATAAGATTGCGATAGTATGCCAGAAAGTCAAGAAAAAGATTAAATTAGTGAATAGTAAAAAATGAGACAAGAAATGGTCTCCGGTCAAAATTGTAGAGATGTGCAGGCGCAAAAAATAATATTGTCTGCACAGTTAAACACGCCCTTTGATTCAGTACCTTTAAGGAACGCAAATAATCTCTTTTATGTTTGTAATTGATTTGTTAAATTACAAGCGGAATGTAGTAGTTTTTTCATATATTTTTTTATAAGGATTCTAAAATGAAGAGTGAATTAACGGAAATTGTCCGTATATGTCTTAAACTGGAAAAAAAGGCAATTGATCTATACCAGAAAATGTCAGATATTGCCATAGAAGAGGATTTGAAAAAATTGTGGCAGTCTATGTCAGCACAGGAAAAGACACATGTTGATTTTTGGGAAAAACTTTTAAGGCTCGTCTCTGATAAAAAAATATGGAACATATTTGAGAATCCGGGAAAAATCCTGGATGAACTGAAAGTGTTAGATATTGAAACAGAAAAATATTTTTTGGATACTTCAAAACTGTCAGATCCTGCAGTATCTTTTCTTGTAGCATACCGTCTTGAAATCATAATGCTTCATCCTGCATTTGCTGCAATGTTTATTATGATGAAAGACCTGGCCGGCAGTTCTCCGGCAGATGCTTATGAGGCCCACATAGGGACACTGCTTGACGGAATAAAACAGCATAAAATGATCAGCCCGGAATTTGAGCTGATTGATGATCTCGCAAGGAGGTTATGGAAGAGGAATAAAGAGATCGCTGAACATCTGGCCAAGATAAATGCTCTGCATGGAGTTGTTCCAATCTGCATGCACTGTAAAAAAATAAGAAATGATGATGGATACTGGAGTAATGTGGAAAAATATTTAAAAACAGGCATGCCTGATACTGCAATGCTTTCTCATGGTATTTGCCCTGAATGTATGAAGAAATACTACAGTGAATATATTGATTAGACAATCCATAGATAAACTTTTTGATAAATTTGATTTTTTATAAAAATATGTTTTGATTTTTTCAAAAATTCTGTTACTTTAACTTGCTTAAATTTTTATTTATCAATCTAACAGAGTGTGTTGTAAGTGTGAGGGGTGTAAAATGGTACATGTGAGAAAGAAAAAGGGTGTGATCGGTATACTTACGGGCGGCGGGGATGTACCAGGTCTTAATCCTGCTATTCGTGCAATAACAATCCGTGCGCTGCGTGAAGGGTATAAGGTTATTGGGTTACGCAGAGGCTGGGCAGGTGTAATGGAGATGAGTCGCGAGAAAGATGCGGACAACAGTGATAATTTTGAATATTTGACTGAAGAAATTGTAAACAAGAAAGGAAGATCCGGAGGTACTTATCTTCACAGTTCAAGGACAAAACCGAGTAATGTAAAAAAAGAGGATGTGCCTGTTCATCTTAAGGATAAGTATAATAAAGATATTAATGATTTAACTCCTGAGGTACTTAAAAATCTGGATTTTCTCGGCGTTGATTATCTTATACCTATTGGAGGAGATGATACTTTAAGTTATGCTGTAAGGCTATATCAGGAGGGTGTAAAGGTTATTGCAATACCCAAGACTATGGATAATGATGTTCCCGGAACAGATTATTGTATCGGGTTTTCAACCTGCGTTACACGTACAATTAATATGACAAATGCACTCAGGACATCAGCAGGGTCACATGAGAGGTTTTTAGTACTTGAAGTTTTCGGAAGGTATGCCGGATTTACGGCAATGCTGCCAACAATGGCAGGAGCTGCAAACAGATGTGTAATTCCTGAGTATAAGTTTAATGTCGAACTATTAACTCAGCTTTTAGCTGAAGACAGGTTTCGTAATCCAAGCAGATATTCTGTTGTACTTGTATCTGAAGGGGCCATGTTTAAAGGCGGAGAGATGGTTTTTGAAGACACAGAGAAGGATGCATACGGCCATGCAAAATTAGGCGGGATAGGTGATCTCCTCTCACGCGAGCTGAAGCAAATTTCTCCCAAATACAACAATGGAAGGCCGATAAATATTATTTATCAGAAGCTCGGTTATCTGGTAAGGACAGGAGATCCGGATGCACTTGATTCCATAGTTCCTATGGCATACGGTAATCTTGCCCTTGATCTTGTTCTTGATGAAATTCACGGCAGACTTGTAGTGCTGAAAAACGGCCGTTATGATAATATGCCTATTGAGGTTATTACAAGCAAGAAGAAGATTGTTAATGTGAAACGTTTTTATAATACGGAAAGATTAAGGCCATATTATAAGAGTTTTGAAATGAAGCCACTTCTTATTATGACAAGTGAGTCTGATTTTTAATTGATCAACGTTAAAGATCAGGATAGTAATCAATTGCATCAGAGACACAGATAGTGCTCTTATTAAGAGTCCTGTTTAATAACCAAATAAACGGAGGTATTGAATGAAGATGGAATTCAAACCCTATGTTCCCGCAAAAACTGCTATGACTGAGTTTACTTTCAGAGCAGTTCTTCTCGGTGTAATTCTTGCGGTTATTCTCGGTGCTGCAAATACTTACCTGGGAATGAAAGCAGGTATGACAGTTGCAGCAACATTCCCTGCTGCTGTTATTGCAATGGCAGTAATGAGAGCCTTTAAGGGAACTATACTTGAAGAAAATATTGCCAGAACAACAGGAGCTGTGGGTGAAGCTCTTGCAGCAGGTGCGGTTTTTGTAATTCCCGCATTTATTATGTCAGGAGTCTGGACCAGTTTTGATTATGTACAGTCAACTCTCCTGATGCTTGTCGGCGGTATTCTTGGTGTGCTTTTTGTGATTATTCTTCGTAAGACTATGGTGGAAGACCAGTCTTTGCCTTATCCTGAGAGCCGTGCATGCGCAGAGATAGTAAAAGCAGGCCAGGGCGGAGCAACCGGAGCAGGCCTTGTTTTCGGTACAATGGGACTTGCAGGGCTTATTGAACTTCTGAAAAATTCCAAAGGATTAACCATTATCCAGCATGCTTTTGAAGGGTTTTTCCATCTTGGGGCATCAAAAATTGCTCTTCTGAATCCTCAGGCTAAGATTATTGCAGTAAAGGACAGAATAGCAGAGTTTACACATCAGGGCGGAATACTTTTACCGAGTCCCCAGGCATCCCCTGCATTTCTCGGAGTAGGCTATATTATCGGATTCAGGCTTTCGGCAGTAACTTTTTCCGGCGGTGTGTTCGGATGGCTTTTTTTAATGCCTATAGTATTATTTTTAATGAGTAATGACCTTTCATTTTTTGCAGCGGGCAGCAACTGGATAGATGTTGCAAAGTCTGCATACAATGCAACTGTTAAACCTATTGCAGTAGGCGGAATGCTTGTCGGTTCAATTTATACGTTATTTTCCATGCGTAAGAATCTTGCCAACGGACTGTCAAGAGGCTTCAAGGATATTAAACAAATGGGTAAGAGTGATACGGAAGTTTCAAGAGTTGAAAAGGACGCTCCATTTGGAATAGTTCTTGTGGCGATATTTGTTCTTGTTCTTACCATGATACTGATTTTCCAGCAAGTAATTAAAAGTCCGATAAATCCAGGCTGGGGCGGCGCTGTAACATCAGCAATTGTTATGGCGTTAGCAGGGTTTTTGTTTGCGGCTGTTGCAGGATACCTTGTAGGAATTATCGGATCTTCTTCAAATCCTATTTCAGGCCTAGCTTTAACAACACTGCTTATGGCTGCAATCCTGATGGTTGTTATAGGGCTTAAAGGGAGCGCAGGTGTTGCGGCAACTCTTGCTGTAGCTGCAGTTGTGGCGTGTTCAACAGGTGTTGCAGGAGATATGATGCAGGATTGGAAGGTAGGACATATCCTCGGCGGTACGCCATGGAAAATGCAGATCGGCGGAATCATCGGCGTTATTGCAGCTGCTCTGGTTCTGGTTCTTCCCATTATGCTGCTAGACAATGTGCCGGGAGATCCTACTGCACATGCAATCGGCGGAGAAGAGCTTCCTGCACCTCAGGCGGGCCTTATGTCAATGATGGCGAGAGGTATTGTAAGCGGCCAGATGGCATGGCCTCTTGTAATTGCAGGGATGTTTTTTGCAATTGCATTGATTCTAATCAAATCTCCTTCTCCGATGCTCATTTCTGTTGGAATGTACCTTCCGTTTGGTACTACGTTTGCAATTTTTGTTGGTGGAGTTATTAAATTTTTTATGGATAAAAGTGCAGGTAGGGTAGCAGGGAAGATGGCTGATGAAAAGAAGATTCAGGGCGAGGATCGTACTAACTTTGTTCAAAGTATAATTGAGAAAGCTGAGAACGTGGGTCTGCTTCTTGCTTCTGGTCTTGTTGCAGGTGAAGCGCTTATGGGAATTCTTCTTGCAGGATTGGTTGCAATGCAGATCAACCTGAACGAGATGCTCCATAATGTACCTGCTTTGTCACATACAATATTTGGTACAATTCTTTATTTTGTAGTATTCATTGTTCTTGCATGGATTATGATAAGTATCCCTGTGAAGAAACTGAATGAAAGTAAATAATCAGATAAATTGGTAATTAATTTACAGCGGAGATCTTATACGGTTTATGTAAGTCTCCGCTGTACTGTTTTTATTTTAAAGGCGGATTTTATTTTGAAAGAGAAAGTTAAGGAAGTACAGAAAAATCTTCTTGATATGGTTCCTGTAAGGACGTGTGAATGGGATACGGACGAAGGAGGAATAATTTATCTTCTTGTCCCAAGATTCAGAAACAGGTTTATGAAATGGATTGCTGATCGTCTCGGAAAGTCTGAATTTGTTAAAGTATTTTTTGATGAAAAGGGAAGCCCTGCATGGAAACTTGCAGATGGTAATCTGTCCATAATTGATATTGGCAAGAGAATTCCAAAAGATCCTGACGAAACAGATCAGCAGATGTATGAGCGTCTTGCTGAGTTTTTTGTTATTTTGAGGAAGAATAGATTTGTAGAGTTAAAGGAGAAACGCTAGATATTGAGCCTCTGCTTGTTGAATTATTTCTTAGGCCCGGCACATGTGCATCAGCGTGTCCGGGCTTGTGTGTATTAAAGCATTATCCGAAAATTCCATCTTTTATTTCAGTCCGCAGGAGAGGCTAATACCCTTAAATAAAGGTTTTATTTTTGTTGAACAGTCACAAGGGTTAGGATTTGCTTTAACAGTAAAAACAATTCCATGCGAATAAATTGTTTTAAAAGTAATTTTTATTTGTAAAAATTGATAAATATGTTATCTTATTGACTGTATTTATATAAATTCAGTCAATAAGGGGACTCAATTATGAATTTTTATCCAAGAATCCTGGAAAACACCATCTTAGATTCTCTGCAACCCGGGAAAGTGGTTCTGCTGGTCGGAGCCAGACGGGTTGGGAAAACCGTGTTGATCAACAGAATCGCTAAAAAGTATTCCTCTGATGCACTTTTTCTCAACGGAGAGGATTTTGACACCCAAGCTGTGCTGGAAAAGCGGAGCGCTGCTCATTACAAGAGTTTTATCGGCAAACACTCTCTTTTTATTATTGACGAAGCGCAGAAAATTCCACATATCGGACAGATCTGCAAACTCATGGTTGACAGCATTGCAGGGTTGCGCATATTGCTGACTGGTTCATCAGCTTTTGATTTGCAGAACAGGTTCGGCGAACCCCTTACCGGCAGAAAAACAACGTTTCAACTTTATCCTCTGGCTCAGGAAGAATTCTCATTTTTTGAAAATTCGGTGGAAACCAGTGGCAGGCTCGATGAAAAGCTGGTGTTCGGGAACTATCCTGAAATCTGGCAAACTGATGACAATAATAAACGTGTTGCTTATCTAAAGGAACTTGCTGAAGATTATCTGCTGAAAGACATTCTTATCTACGATGGTATTCGTAATGCCCACAAGCTGCGTAATCTGCTTCGGCTTATTGCTTTTCAAATCGGCAAGGATGTTTCCTATCAGGAGCTGGGCAGACAGTTGGGAATCAGCAAGAATACTGTAGAAAAATATCTTGACCTTTTGACCAAGGTTTTTGTGCTATACAAGGTGGAAGGATTAAGTCGGAATCTTCGAAAAGAGATATCAAAAAGCAGCCGCTGGTATTTTGCGGACACTGGAATCCGCAATGTGTTTACCGCCAATTTCACTTTGCCCTCTCTGAGGCAGGATATGGGACAGTTGTGGGAAAACTATATAATCAGTGAACGGCTAAAGGTGATCGGCAATAACCAGATGCATTGTAATACCTATTTTTGGAGAACCTATGACCAGCAGGAAATTGACTGGGTCGAAGAGCGGGATGGCAGATTGCATGGGTTTGAAATGAAATGGGGTGATTCGCGTGTGCGTCCGCCTGTAGCGTGGCGCAGGAATTATCCTGACGCGACTTTTCAGGTGATTCATCCACGGAATTATCTGGAATGGCTTCGCAGTGAGGCAAAGCCATAATAATGGAAACTCCTTTTAATTAAAATTAGTTCAGCTTTTTTTACTTGTGCTGAAACAAATTATTCTTTACCTTTTAATAACTTCCCCTCGTTCCCAAACTCCGGTTTGGGAACGAGAAGTATTCTTAAATTAACAATGGCCTTGTCTGTGGCCGTTGCAAGAAATTGTTCAGCTTTTTTTATCTATCTTTCCAATATTTTGGTTTTCGATGTAAATTCATTAATGCCATAATTCTGATATTATTTCCAACAATTCTATAGAGAATTCCGTAGGGAAATTTGTTTGTAAGGCAACGTCTTGTGTCTGAATCAATCAATGCCTATGCATATGGGTGGTCACATATTCGTTTGATTGTAGCGTAAACTTCTTCGGAAAATTTTAATCCCAATCCTGTATAGCATTCTTCATAATATTCAATTGCAAC
>JAGGVB010000045.1 GCA_021158245.1 bacterium
GCTCCATTCAAAATCACCGTTTGCATCAGCAGTTACTGTGTCCTCATACTTTTCTCCCTGCGATTCCTTATCGGAAAACAGTTCCACAGCAGCTCCGGGTTGAGTAACACCTGTAATAACATCGCCATTTACATTCAGCACAGGCGGCTGCATGCCTCCGTTTGCGCCTGTATAAATAAGAATACCATTACTGAAATTCCCATTGATACTGTTTTGTGAAATTCTGTTCCTGCTGCTTCCTGAATCCCAGATAGTAACACCAATTGCATTATATGCAATTTCGTTTTTCGTGACAACGTTATCAGAAGCGCTGCCTCCGATAAACACACCGTAACTTCCGTTGCCCCGCTTTTCCCCTGCAGGAGTTAAGCCTATGCAATTTCCCGTCATAAGGTTATACTGGCTTTGCTGGCCTGTTATTACAACACCATGGTTTGAGTTTCCGGAAATAATATTACGGCTGCTGCTGTCCTGTGCACCTATTTGGTTATCAGCAGAATTGTAGATGTAAATTCCAAACTGATTAGGTTTGCCCGTCTCGCCTGTTCCGTCAGTACCGAGATAACACCCTTCAATTAGATTATGATGAGCAGATTGATTCATAACTGCGATTCCAGAACCTGTAATCCCGTTAACCACAAGATGAGAAATATGGTTGTATGCACTTGTAATGTACAATCCGGCCTGAATATCGCTGGTTAATGCTGTCAGCACTACTTCCGGCCCGCTTGTATTTGTATCTTCTCCTACATTCTCCTTCTGCGAATCACCATCAATAAAAAGACTGTCATCACTGATTGTTATCTGATCCTCAGCGCTTACAATTGTCCACGTTCCTGAGGAAGCGTCATAACCAGGATCGCTTTTCGGGATATCAAACCTGATAGTATCCGGCCCGACTCCGTTATTTGCAAGATTTACTGCTTCCCTTAAAGACCACAAACCGCTGTCATTTGTATTGGCCACTCTTATACCGTTAAACGAAACATATTCGGGAACATCAGCAGTCCACAAACCGGCTCCCCATGTAGAAGCGTACAATTTTGTACCTGTTTTATTTATATTAATACTCGTTACTTTTAATCCTTCAAGCCCCAAGGAAGAGAAAGCACGGCCCCTGTTTTCTGACATCCACGCACATTTTGAACCATAGTCCTGATAATCAGATCCGAAAATCCGGTTGGGATTATTGGGATCCAATAAAAAATACATCATACTCTGTGAGTTAAGCAGTCTCCAGGTTCCTCCTGAATCTGATGATCTGTAAAAACCTCCGCCTTCCTTCAGGAAATAAACAAAGCCGTTCTTATCATCAACTGCCATTTTCTGTGCATGCCAGCCGATAAAAGCGATATTGTCCCAGGTACTGCCGCCGTTTGAAGATATGAATAAAGGAGGATTGTACGGCTGAGGATGGTCTGCAAGTTCTGTAGAGACATAAATAACATTATTTGCCGAATCTTCGACAATATCCCAGCAGATTAAATAATGGGTAGAAACACCAAAATGCATAACGCTGAAATTCTGTCCTCCGTCAGTTGACTTATAAATTCCGGGGGATGAATTTTGTTCTGTCTGAGGGCCGAGATAAATACTGCCGTCAACTCTGCTCACCAGTACCGAACGGATATACTCTGGACATGTGTAAACAACACTCCAGTTTTTACCGCGGTCGATTGATTTGTACAGTTTATCCCACACTGCAGCATAAACAATATCCGGATCAGCAGGATCAATCTGCAACCCCTCTGCATCAAGTCCTTTTCCGGAAATAGCATGAACCCAGGTTGCGCCGCTATCCCAGGTAACATACAGACCCTTCTCAATAGAAGTGACATACCAGACTGCATCATCCTCAGGGTCAACTAATATTTGATCCAGGTCATTATTGCCGAGCACACTTCCAAGACTTTGCCATGTCCACGCTGATCCCTGCTTTTCTGTACTCATCTGATTAATTTTGTTCTGACCGTTTAAAGGTGTTTGAAGAAATAAAAAAGAAAAAACCACTACAATAATTACGCGTTCTGTCAGTTTCATGAGATACATCCTTATATTATTATGTTGGTATGTTATTTAATAATCATACTTTCACAGACGAAACAACATCATCATTATGGATAGATTAAACACTGTTATGGTAATGCTTTTCTGGAATAAAACCTTTAATGATTAGAACATGACCCAAATTTTTAATTTAGAATCAGATGTTTATTTTATGACAGCACTACAATATGAGAGCTATGCTTGGTATACTTAAAGTTAAACAAAAATACATATTAAAGCAAGTATTTTATGCTTAAATAATATGTCACTTTTGCCTTTATTCCTCAATTCCGGATTTGTATTACCATAAATATTAAACAAGAGTCTGGCCTGCATTAGCTACTTCTTTCTGGAGTTCAACCGTCTCTTTTCTGATAGTTTCTCTAATCATTCTCACATTCAACAACCCTTCCAATTTCACATTATCATCTGCTTTAACTACAGGAAGATAATCTATATGATAGGTTTTAAGAATGCTGTTCGCTTCACTTAATTTTTTATCCGGAGTAATAAAATGTTTTACCGGCCGCATTATATCCTCTGCAATAAAAAGAGCAACCGATGACTGTATATTTATTAAAGTCTTTAAATCATCAATTGTAATAATTCCGACTAACTTTTTATTTTTATCGCAAACCAGATAAATATTGTATTTGCTTTCTGCTACTTTATTGAAAATAGACTGTAAAGGTTCATTCACAGAAATAACAGTCGGTTTTGTATCCATCACTTTCTTAACCTTGTATTTTTCAAGCATTTCATCTTCACTGATATTCCTGAAAGTCTCACCTGCTTTTGTTATGGCAATTTTAACAGAAGGAGGCCCGATTATTTGTACGATGAAAGTAGTTAGAGTGACTATGCCGATTATTATATTCCCTATCTCCGGGAAATTTTGGGCAGTAAGTATTGCAAGCCCTATAGTAACACCAGCTTGTGAAAAAAGACACATTCCCAGATATTTTCTTACAACCGTTTGTATTTTACTGACAGTCGCGCCCGCATAGGCACCTATTATCTTCCCCGCACTTCTGGCAACAACATAGAATAAAGCCCCGACCAGAATACTTTGATTTATAGATGATAACTTTAACCTTGCTCCTACCAGAACAAAAAATATAATATATATCGGAGGTGAAAATTCTTTCATGAGTTCAAATACGTTTTTTGAATAATAAGGAGCAATATTTACGAACAGTATACCAAAAAACATTTCAGCCAGAATCAGATCTAATTTGAACAGATTTGATAGAGCAATAATCAGAAGTATAGAGCCAAAAGTAAAACTCAGCATTAAATCTCGTTCATGCTTGTACTTTTTTGTTAAATCAAGAATCCCTTTAAAAATAAAGGCGACAATTGAGCCCAGAACCATTGACCCAATAATTTCGTACATGGGCTTTAATAGCGCTGCCGTTACAGAAAAGCCCTGCCCGGAAATTATTACTTTGGAGATTGAATTTGCAAATCCGTATAAAAGCAGGGCCAGACCGTCATCGAGTGCGACAATTGCAAAAACCATAGTTGTAAGAATACCGGCAGATTTATATTCCCACAATACATCAACGGTAGCCGCAGGCGCAGTTGCTGATGCGAGTGCTCCCAGCATAATTGCAAGAGCCCAGTTTTTTGTAAGAAAGCCCATTGACAGAGTTACAAAGATGAAAGCTCCAAGGCCTTCCAATAGGAGTATAATCATCAAGCTCTTGCCGTACTTCTTAAAGACCTCTTTTTTAAGCTCTCCGCCTACCAGGAATCCAATAATACCGAGAGCAATAAAATTTAAGGGCACAAATTCGCTTATAACTGTAGAATTAATTAGGTTAAGACCGGACCGGCCTAAAACAATACCAATAATAATGTATCCTACAACCTGAGGAATTTTTAAAGATTTAAATATTCTGGCGCCGAGAACTCCAAAAATCAAAGTAATGGCTACAATCAATATAGTATTCGGGCCCATATAATTGATCCTTTCAGGGGAGAATTTAAGACCAACTCCTAAAAATTGCTTTAAAAATAAATATAATGCTTAATTCGTTAAAAATCAAGATCATGTAGTGATTGACCTGGCACCCCCCGAAAATTTAAGGGAATTGTATTGCATGTTTTTATCCCGGCATTAGAAAAATCTCCGGCTCGGAAATGGGAACGAAGCAGCGTTAAAAAAGTTCGGCTGTCTGAATCCCGATTCTCTATAAGAAAAAACTATAATAATCAGAATCGGGTGAGTTTTTGCCTTTCAGAGAGTTTTTTGACATTTCTATGAAATTTTCGGCAGCCGGCGTTTTTTGGGGGTTGTTGACTCCCAATTCCATCGGGACGAGCATGACAAAATTGAGTGTTTTTTCTCCTCCCCTGCTAAAATCAAAAAAGGCTGAAACTTATTTTCAGCCCTTCTTGCTCCGGAGGAGGGACTTGAACCCCCAACCTAGTGGTTAACAGCCACCCGCTCTACCATTGAGCCACTCCGGAATATATTTTGAGATAGAGAATATACAATAATTTAATTAAATGTCAAGGCTTTTTTCCTCGTTCTGGCACCCCAGCATTGACCGCGTTGACTTATATAAGAGAATTTATAACTACCCGATTATTTTGATAGTTTTGAGGAATATTTGTGTTGCAATGAATCTTCCATACTCTAAAAGGCTTAAAAGTAGAGTTCTTCTGACAATTGTATAAAATTCAAACATAGGATTTAGTATATTAAAGTATGGACAATAAAAAACTATACAAACACATATTAAACATTGTTTCTCCCTGGGAAATAAAACAAATAAAACTATAAATGGATCAAGGTCACATAGACATTTATCTTATTTGCAGGATGAGGAGGCACTACAGGTAAGGTTCCAGTAAAGAATTAAAATTAATGGAATCAGGTTGAAAAATATACGCGTTTCTGTAATCCATGCAAATACTAAATTAGACAACAACATAAAAACAATCAACAAAGAATATTTTAAAATATCTTGTGAACGTAATTTCAGATTACTGTATATGATAAACCAAATTAAACAAAACAAAAAAATATTAACAATAATGTCTGTCCCAAAAAAATTATCCCAAATAATTGAATGTATATTTTCTGACAGATGCAAATGATTGCCTATTATAGAATGTTCTGCATCAATCCCGACTTCCTTAAGCATAGATGTTTTAAAAAATACATCTCTTATCAATTTAGTAAAAATTATTCCACTTAACAGTAACCCTACACCTGTTAAAGATCTGAAGAGACGGAACTTAACAAATGGAAATCGCAATTGGAAAATACATGCATCCATTATTAGCCAAATGGGAATAAACAAAGCAGATTCCCTGTTAAATAGAGATATTATAAAAAGGATTATAAAATGTATTAATGGTTTTTTTTGATAAATCAGCCATGCGAGATATGTGAAAATAACAATATCGAGATAATCGTATAATAGAATGTATCTATCGTCCTGAAAAATTAAAAACAAACCACTCATCACTAATGAATATTTTAATCCTATACGTCTTTCCCCCGAAATATTAACCATAACACCATACATGAGAAAATTTTGAAAAATAATTAATATGAAAATAAATATTTTTGAGGCTTCTTTAATAGATATATTACAGCACACTGAAATCAACTTGGCTAAAAAGGGCACTAATAAACGATTTTGGAATACACGCCAGGGAGGTGTTCCATGTAAAATGCCTTCATCAATATGCAACATAAATTTAAAATTCCAATGATTCAAATGAATCATCTGAATAAACCGCATTTCAATAATTGCTGCAATTATTAAAATAACATAAATTATCAACGTCTCTCTTTTCCTGCAAAACCTAACAATCTTATCCATAAATGACTCAAGAACATTCAATGAGGATTCTTGAGAGTGTTCTGTCTGTTCCATTCTGAAATCCCATCCATTAAGTTTTCAACTTGTAGTATAACCACTTTCTACAGTAAGGACCGCACCTGTATTCCACTTTGAGTGTTTTGCCAAAAGGGAGACAGTACTGTTGGCAATATCTTCCAATTCACCAAGTCCAAAACGGTGCATGTCTTCAATAATAGCTTTTGTATTAGCAGGAATTGTGTTAAAAAGCTCTTCAGGCATACGCATTCCTTAAACATGTTAGTTTCAATAACATTGACAAAAAAATCAGTTACAGTTTTCAGGAGTCATATTTCTGAACAGCATTGTAATTTCAATTCCTGAACAATTGACAAATCTGTAAATTTTACTACAGTTATCAACTTACTTATAAAAAATTACTTTAAATTTTTCATACTATGTTATGCCATGCGAAATGAGTTGATGATTACCTGGTCGCATTATTTCCAATGTCTCTTGCAATATGAACAATATCAGCTCCGGCTCTGATGACTATTACTGCACGAATCCTGCCAATACCAGACGAAGAGCCCGTTATAAGAATCGTGCTGTCGGACATATCATATAATCTACTTTCGAAATCAGTTGAATTCGTCTTCACCGATCATCTTCATCAGACTTCTTACATTTGAGATGGATAATCACCGCTGTCCGGTTAAGCATATAAAATAATTTAAAAAAAAAGACCCGAATAACCTCGGAATTTGTTACATTGTTATAGCCGTAACACAATAACAAAACAGGAGGTTAAAGGGTCATGGCATATAATAATACAATTTTTCGACAAATACTACAATTAATTTCACGACTTGAATTCCAGAATGTTGATAATCGCCTAAATGCGATTACCAAATTAGAAAACTGAACTGCTGGACTCAGTTTGTTCATTTATTTTTTGCCCAACTTAGCGGTCGTAACTCTTTACGAAATACAATTCAAGGCAATAAGATATAATTAATTACAAAAATGGAAACAAATGCCGCATATAAAGTAGCCGGTAGTAAAAAAATCAATGACAAATCAGATGTCCTGTCTGATAAAATTATTGAGTTTACCGGTTACGTTACATATAAAAAGTATCCACATCCCTTAAGAAAAATAAAATATTTTGACAAATAAAATAATAAAATTATTTTTTTTTGGCAAATAATTTCAGGCTATCGGCAACTACTATTTCTGACATCTATAAAGCACATTGGGAGATCGAATTGTTCTTTAAAACCATAAAAAATCTGAAAATTAAAAGCTTCATGGGTACTTCTAAAAATGTTGTATTAACTCAACTCTGGATTGCTATATTTGTATTCTTAACTGTACAACAGTAGTAAAAAATATACAATAATTTAATTAAATGTCAAGACTTTTTTCCCAAGGTGCCCCCGTAGACATTGACTCATAAATAAAGTAAGTTTAGAGGAATTGAACTTTTTCATAAATTAGTCGTTGCCTCAAAAAAATCGTCTTTTTAACGGGCAAGTTCATATAACTTCTGCCTGCTGTATTCTGCTATATCTCCTTTAAATATCTTAAATCTGTATCCCGGGCAAAAGGCAACATGATACTTGCATTCATAAATCGTACGTGTTCACTTTTTATATTTACTTGTTTATACTGTACCTCCTACGTGCAGCCTTTCAGAGTAAGTACAGTATAATAAAATTAATGAAGCGGTTAAGCCATTTGATCGGACATTACCGGATGTAGTAGATCTTTTTAATGAACTAAAAAGGGATGGCTGAATTATTCCTGCACAAATACTTTAGCCATGAAATACTAATGACTTGGGTTGCATTTTATTTTGAGGCAATACATAATTTTAATAGTGATTCGTAAGTATGAATTAAGCTTGCCTGTCTGTAAAAAAATGTTATTTTATAAACAGATATCATGGTAATAAAGAGAAACTTATGAAAAAAAATAACAATGCCGGAGTTAATACATCCCGTATAAAATTTTGTGACTTAAGGTGCCCCTATGCATCTCTTCCCAAACATGACGATATTGACGGTTCAGGAAGCTGCAGGACATTTTCTGCAATTTACTGTGAATTGCTTAAGGAGTATGTTACCAAGAATGCCCCATGTTCTGCTGTTTTCGGAAAGAGGCGTCCAAAGTCAAAATGGTAGTATCTATTTGAATCTTTCAACGTCAATATTGTAAATGTTTATTTTGTATCCGATCTTTCTTTCAGTAGTGCCGAGAAGCCTGGCTGCTTTTGCCCTGTTGCCTTTTGTTGTTTTCAGTGCGTCCTGTATCAATTCTTTTTCGTATGAAGCAACAGAATCAGCAAGGGAAAGCTTAGGCACAGTGTTGCTACTTTCAGCTGTCTGCAGGCTTGGCGGCAGGTGGTAGCTGTGAATTACTCTGTCTTCACAGAGAAGCACAGCCCTTTCAATGCAGTTTTCCAGCTCTCTTACATTTCCGGGCCAGTGATATCTCATCAGCATGTCAATAGCAGGAGTTGAGATTCGTTTTATTACTTTGCGATGTTTTCTGCCGTATTTAAGCATAAAATGATCTGCAAGAAGAAGAATATCGGTTTTTCTGTCACGAAGAGGAGGAAGATAAATTGAAAAGACATTTAACCTGTAGTAGAGATCTTCTCTGAAAAGCCCTTCTGCAATCATCTCTTCCAGATCAGCATTTGTTGCAGCTATTATCCTGGCATCTGTATGAACCGTTTTTGTGCCTCCTACCCGCTCAAATTCCTGTTTTTGAAGAACCCTCAGCAGCTTGACCTGTGTTGGAAGAGAAAGGTCTCCGATCTCATCAAGGAAAATCGTACCGGAATCTGCAAGCTCAAACCTGCCTTTTTTTAATTCAGCAGCCCCTGTAAAAGCGCCTTTTTCATATCCGAAGAATTCAGATTCAATTAGTGTTTCCGGAACAGCTGCACAGTTTACTTTTATAAAGGGTTTGTCACTCCTCAGGGAATTATAATGTACTGCTTCTGCAATCAACTCCTTTCCTGTTCCTGATTCACCCCATAGAAGAACTGTTGTGTCTGTACGTGTTATACGTGCTACTTGTTCATATACATCCCGCATTTCATGGCTGTTTCCGATGATGTTGCTGAAATTGTATTCCTGGTGGAGTTTTTGTTTGATAAGCACATTTTCGTCAATCAGTTTTTCTCTTTCCGATTCAATAACGTGGCACACACGGATGGGCTGGAGAAGTGCGGATGCAACGAGGGTAAAGAATTTAAGAGTACTTTCGTAATCCCTTCTAGCGTAATATGGCAGAGTAACAACAAGAAGGCCCAGGGTTCTGTAATCAAGGGTAATCGGTATGGCGAGAAAGGTCTCATCCTTTTCCAGGGAAGATTCCCGTAATTTCATGATTTTTGATATGGAGCTTTCTTTAAGTGACTGTGGAATAACAACAGGTTTTCCCGATTCCGCTATCTGTCCGAGAAGATTGTCCTTAAAAGGAAATACTTTTTCTTCAATGATATTTGAAAATCCAATTGATCCGCCTGTAGCAATTGTTTTTTTTGTGTTATCACATAAAAATACAACTCCGGATTTTATGCCGTAAGAGTGCTTCAGGATTCTTAGAGAAGCCATCAACGCCTCTTTTAAGTTAAGCGTCCTTGAAAGTGCCTGATTAATTTCAATGAGTACGCTTAACTTTTTTATAGTCTTTGATTGAGATTGAAGTTGAGCCATGGAATTATCCTACAGAAATGTAATTATCTTTTCCGTAAGGTACAAAAATGTATGAAATAATACAAGTACAATTATCCGGCAGACAAGAAAATAGTTGAGAGAAATCCATTATTTTTAAACTCTTACAGAGAATAGCAAATTCCTGTGAAATGTTGACTATAGTCAAAACATACGAAAATGTTATAGTCCGAATATAAACATACGAAATTGTATGAAATTACGATGGGGATAGTATGACCCGCATCATTGTCTGAATAATTATAATATCAATAAAAACAATATGATACGGATTGATGGAGTGCAATCTCATCTGGATAAAATTATAGTGGCACTATAGTTGCCATTAAAAAGTTATTATTTTAATAAGCGAACCTAAACAAATGTGGAGGTAGTTGTGCCGGAAGATGTTATTTTAAAAGAGATTAAAGATGGCGGGATTGAATTTGTTTATCTTCTTTTTACTGACATAAACGGTCTTACAAAGAAGGTGACAATACCATCAGCGAAAGTGGAAAGTGCACTTAAAGATGGAGTGTGGTTTGACGGGTCTTCAATTGACGGTTTTGCGCGAATATGTGAATCTGACATGCATTTAAAGCCGGATACATCAACATTTTCAATTTTACCATGGACTGAAAATAACGGAAAGAGTGCTCAGATAATTTGTGATGTATATTTGCCTGATGGGTCCCCTTTTCAGGGCGATCCTAGGGGTGTATTAAAAAGGCTTGTAAAGAAAGCTGCAAATATAGGCTACAAATATCTTGTAGGGCCTGAGATTGAATTTTTTCTTCTGGACAGAGATGTCCTTCCCGAACTTAAACCCCATGATAGAAAAGGATATTTTGATTTGGGAGTTCACAGCAGAGCTGTTAAGATATGTCAGAATACAATGAAAGATATGGCACGTCTCGGGTACAAATGTGAAACTTATCATCATGAAGTAAGTCAGGGCCAGCATGAAATAGGGCTGGAATACGGGCCTGCAGTAAATATTGCAGATGGTATCATTACTTTAAAACATGTTTTACGAAGTCAGGCAAGAACTGAAGGATTTAAAGTTACTTTTATGCCAAAGCCCATATCCGGAATAAACGGCAGCGGCATGCATGTACATCAAAGCCTGAGCGATATGTCCGATAATAATATTTTTTATGACCCTGAGGATACATACAATATGTCGCAGCTTGGGTACCATTTTCTGGCAGGCCAAATTGAACATGCAAGAGCCCTTGCTGCTATTGTTGCCCCTACTGTAAATTCCTATAAGCGGCTTGTACCGGGTTTCGAGGCGCCGGTTTATATATGCTGGGGAAGAGTAAACAGATCTGCGTTAATCAGAATACCAATGGTTACAAAACGTAATGCAAAGAATGGCGCCAGAATGGAATTGAGATGTCCTGATCCGTCTGCGAATCCGTATCTTGCATTTGCTGCAATGCTTGCTGCTGGACTGGAAGGAATTGAGAAAAAGATGGAGCCGCCTAAAGCCATGGAAGAAAATGTTTACGGATTTAGCAATGATAAATTAAAAGAGATGAATATTTCCACACTTCCATCCACAATCAGAAGTGCTGTAGCAGCCTTGGAACAGGATGAGTTACTGTTTAATGCATTCGGCGAAAATCTTATGAAGCATTTTATTGCTGCTAAGAAGCAGGAGTGGAAGGAATTTTTATTGAGAGTTACGCCATGGGAAGTTGAACGATATCTATAGAAAAGTAAAATACTTGTATAACCGGCTGGAATTATTTTGGATTGATTCCGGCCGGTTTTTGTTATTGGTACTGTCTCTCAAATAAGCATGTTAAAGTTGCTGAATATCGTAATATCCTAATTAATAATAAGTTATGTAGGCTTTACCGGTCACAATTTCAATGGTATGGAATTTGCCTGTTAATAGATAGTATCCAAATTACTTTGTGGGAGATTCTTTTATGGTATTAAAAACGGCAGGTAAGAAAGATATCACTGTTATTTCTTTAATTTCTTTGATAGTTTTTTTCTTGATTTCTATGAAGATATTTGCAGCCGGAGTAAATGATCTTAAAATAATATCAAAAAAAGTATTAGATACTTCCGGTTTCAGTTGTGATCTTGCAATGGATCCCAGAAACGGAAATCTGCACGTTCTGTGGGTTTCAAACGGAGATATTAAACATATTGTAAGGTATTTTTCAGGAAGCTGGGGAAATATTGAAACAATAGACGACGGAGGCAGAACTGTTTACGGTCAGGAAGAGGCTGATGCCGCAAGAAAATGCGCAGCAATTGACGTAGATAATACAGGGAAATGCCACATAGTGTTTGCATCAGCAGGCGGAGACATTTACTATTTGAACGGAAAAGCAGGCTCGTGGTCGGAACCGAAAAGAATTGTAAGCAAGGGGCCCTATTCAATTTTTACGGACATAGTATGGTCGTCCGGAAATCTGTATGTTGTATACGAAGACAGCGATCCTGATAAGATTTATTCGGTTATTTGTAAGAATGGGAAATGGGGTAATCCTGAAATGCTGGAAAGCGGTGAGTACTCTGAATTAAGCAAAGGAGAGGACGGAACTGTCTATTTTCTCTGCAGAGGCACTAATTCAATGCAGCATAATGCAAAATTCGGAAGAATTGTACCTGGAGAGGATAAGTGGATAATAAATAAGAATGTCACAGATGCTCCGAGACGCCTGGGGCATGGCCCGGGAATGGCAATCGGAGAAAATAAAATTTACATTGCATGGAACAGCAGTACAGGAGAAGAATTTTCCGATAAGAAGACAGAACTTTACTGTGCTGTTGCAGATATTCCAGGAGATAAATGGGAATCAAAACTTGGAGGCCCTGTTCCCATATATTATGAAAATACAGGTGATCCGCATACAAGGGTTGCAATTTTCTCTGACGGTCTTATTCTGTATATGAACGGAGCGAGGAAGGAACGCTTTGCTGTGTGGGATGGTAATGAATGGAGCCAGACCAGAAATGCTCCGTGGAATGACGGAATCAACTACTCAACAAAAATGTACCTTGAGCTGGCAAATGACGGGAGAACAGTGTGGGTGGCATCATCTTCTGCAGGCAGATCTAACAGAGAAGTTGCAGTAAGCGCAATTGTTAACCCAAATGCTTCTTCGAGATTTGAAAATCTTACGAATGATGCTGAAAAATTGTCCATAATTTCCAAAACAGTCCTGGATGAAAACGGATACAGCGGAAGAGTTGCAATTAATCCCAGAGACGGCAGTGTACATGTAATCTATGTAAATGACGGGGATATTTACCATTCTTTTAAAAGTGTTTCTTCTCAGAACTGGTCTGCACCTGAAAATATTCCTGATATGCAGGAGTACATTGTCGGAAAAGAATCTGATTCATTTTTAAGGTTCTGTACAGATATTGATATTGATAACAGCGGTTATCTGCATGTTGTTTTTTCTACGTTAAGCGGAAAGGTTTTTTACACGGAGAAAAAGTCAGATTCGTGGACAGGCCCTGTTGAAATTGCTGAAACACAGAAGGGAGCCATATATACTGGTCTTTCAGTTGTAAATGGTGTATGCACAGTTGTGTATCAGGATCTGGACGGGAATTTAATTTACAGTGTTTCAGGACATGATGATTCATGGACAGTTCCTGTTAAGATTTCAGAAGGACTTCATCCCTCTGTTGCAAAAAGCAGCAGAGGATATGTTTATCTTGTATTTACCGGCAGCATAAAACAGGCATATTTTTCAAAAAAGATTCCTGGATATACGTCATGGACACAGCCGGAAATTATAACAAATGCTCAAAACCAGGTCGGGGCAGAGCCGTGGATTTTTTCCCGGGATGGAAAGCTTGTTACAGCATGGAGCAACAACACAGGTGTAACCGGTAATTTTAAATCGGAGATGTACTGTGCTTTATCAAATGAACCTGAATTGAGCTGGAATTTAAGTATTTCAGATAACATTCCCATGTACTACGAAAACACCAGCGACCCTCACCCGCGGGCAGCACTCTATTCAGACGGAAAAATACTGTACTTAAACGGCAGGCGCAGTTCTGAAAGATTCATGGTCATAAATAATGGTGCATGGTCTGAAACAAGACCAGGCCCATGGGGAGACGGAATACCGGATGTTGTTTCTGACGGAAGAACAGTATGGGTTGTTGTTTCAACCACGGGTTCTGAAGGCAGTGAGGTTTCTGTGTCGGGCATAACTAATCCCGATGCTATGGCAACCGATTATACAAACCGGGTTCCTCTTTTTATTTCAAATCCAGATACACTGGCTTATGCAGGCCAGCAGTGGTCTTACACTCCTGTAGTGGATGATGAACACACTGGCTCTATTAAATTTTCAATTATTACTTCACCGGATAATATGAACATCAATTCAGCAACGGGAAAATTGACATGGACTCCTTCGCAGGACGATCTGAACAAAGATCTATGGGAAAAGGGCAGCGGAGTATTTCTTGCAGGAATCATGGTTACAGATGAGACAGGCAGAAACAGTTCACAATATTTCTGGATTTATGTAAATAAACAGAACAATGCACCTGTAATAACTTCAACACCTCCGTTATCGTGTTTTGTGGATTCGCTTTTTATTTACAATGTTACGGCTTCTGACCCTGACGGAGATGATATTACATTTTCGCTTATGCAATCCCCCGCAGGTATGGGTATAAGCGTTTCTACAGGAAAAGTTGAATGGGTTCCGGCAATTTCCGATACAGGCAGTCATACGATTCAGATAAAAGCAGAGGACAGTTCAGGAGCATTTGACGCGCAGAGTTTTAATCTTCTTGTCAAAAGAGTTTTTATAAAACCGCATGCCGCGTTTTCATGTGATAAGTCCGAAGGTACTGCTCCCCTTACAGTAAATTTTACTGATGAATCTACAGGTGATAAAGATTTATATTTCTGGAACTTCGGAGACGATTCGACAAGCAGTTTGCAGAATCCTGTACACACATATATGAATGCGGGATTATATTCGGTACAGCTGATTGTTACAGGGCCCGCAGGTGCAGATACACTCAGAAAAACTGATTATATAACTGTAAATGAACCTGTACCTGCTGCTGATTTCAGTGCGGATCCTGTTGAAGGGGATATGCCTGTTGAAGTTCATTTTACAGATTTGTCAACAGGGAATATAACAGCATGGGCGTGGGATTTTGGTGACGGAGGTCAGAGTGCAGAGCAGAATCCTGTGCATACATACAGTTCTTCCGGAAACTTTACCGTCACACTCGTTGTTACAGGCCCCGGAGGAAGTACGGAAGAGGTTAAAGAATCTTACATTACTGTATCTGATCCGAATTCTGGAGTGGAAAATTATAAAAGCGTCCCTCAAAAATTTTGCCTTTATCAGAACTATCCCAATCCCTTTAACGGATATACAGTAATAAAGTATGATATTGCAGAGCCGTCAAATGTTATGGTCTCTGTGTATAGCATGATGGGGAAAAAAGTTGCAGAGCTGGTAAACGGATACAAACAAAAAGGCAACTACACGGTCATCTGGAACGGCACAGGGAGTTCCGGAAACCATATCCCTTCAGGCATTTATCTTCTGCGGATCAATGCCGGGAAGTTTATGGATAAAAGAAAGATAATTCTTCTTAAATAGTATCATATGACCATAGGAGAGTTAATTACTCGATTAATTTAGTTAATTTATTCATTTGTTACCAGTTGTTTTTCTGTATTTTTGTTCTTTGATATTTTTTTCAGAATTTTTTCAGGCAGAA
>JAGGVB010000046.1 GCA_021158245.1 bacterium
CGTAAGCCTTCCATCTTGCTTTTTATTCGTGTAATTCGTGGCTAAATCTTTTTATCCCGTTGCCTCCATTGCGTAACTTACAAGAGAAAAAGCCCAGGGAGCGGGGCGACCTATTCCCTATTCACTATTCACTTCCCCCCTTTTCACTATTCAGGTTCTCCTCAAAAAGCCTGAAAATTCTCTTGTACTCGTCTGTCCAGCTTGAAGGTTCTCTGAATCCGTGGCCCTCCATGGGATATACAGCAAGTTCCCAGTTTTCCTTCCCAAGTTCAATCAGACGCTGAGTTAAACGCACAATATCCTGAAAATGAACATTCGTGTCAATCATACCGTGACACATTAAAAGAGCTCCCTTTAACCCTTCTGCATAATAAATTGGAGAACTCTTCATATAAGCAGTACTGTCCTGATCCGGGCAGTTAAGAATTCTTGATGTGTACCAGTGGTTGTAATGAGCCCAGTCTGTTACTGCTCTTAGTGCTGCTCCTGCTTTAAACACATCAGGAGCCCTGAACATTGCCATAAGCGTAATAAATCCACCGTAAGAACCGCCGTAAATACCAATTTTTTCAGGAGCAACTCCGCACGAATCAATAAGATATTTTGCTCCGTCTACCTGATCTGTAAGATCCTTTCCCCCCATGTCCCTGTAAATTGCAGTTCTCCAGTCACGGCCGTATCCTGAGCTGCCTCTGTAATCAATATCAAGCACATAAAATCCGTTGTCCGCAAGAAAGTTGTGGAACATGTACTCTCTGAAATATGTGCTCCACCATTTGTGTGCATTCTGAAGATATCCTGCCCCATGGACAAATATAACAGCAGGCATGCCCGGGCCGGGATTCTCGGGTCTGTACAAACGGGCATAAACCGGCTTTCCGTCTCTTGCCTTAAATGTTATTACTTCAGGCTTCCGCCACTTATACGAATCAAACTCCTTTGTTGTGGATAATGTAATTCTGACTAATTTTGCTCCAGGCTCATTTTTCATTAAATAAAGCTCCCAGGGATGATTTGATGTGGAGTTTCGTATTGCTATCATCTTTTCATCCGGAGACAGGTAAACATCGTTTCTTCCCGAAAGATTTGTAACTTTTTCAGGAACTCCGCCGCGTATTTTCATCCTGTAAAAATTTCTGACTCCCGGATGTTCGATATTTGCGGAAAAATACCACCATTTTTTATCTTTTGATACTCGGGGCGAATAAACTTCAAACTTTCCACTGGTAAGCTGTTTTTTCTCCCCTGTTCTGATATCAACACAAAAGAGGTGTGAATATCCGGATTCTTCCGACTGAAACCAGACATGATTATCATCAGGCATCCACCCTGTGCCGGATCCTCCCCAGGACATAATACCCGGCCCTCCTATCCACGCATCGTCATGCTGACGGTCAATCAGCGTAAAATTCGTTGAATCAGGATTTACAAGCATTATCCATCTGTCTTTATGGTCCTGGGAAAAAATATTAACAACAGCAAGGTTCCCGTTATTCTGCCATACAGGAGAAGTAATCATAACTTTACGGTATACCTCTTTACCTTTCTTTTCCGAATCCTGCTCTTTTTTTATTCCCGGGATCTTTCCCTTTGAGAAAATTGTCATTTCCCTGGATTCGCTGTTCCACACTGCAAGCTCATAATCAGACTGAGGATATCCCACCTTTGGTCTGGATGAGATATCTTCCGTATATCCTGTTTCTGTAATAAAATCCGAAACAATTGTTTTTTTGCTTTTGGCCCCGCTTTTAACAAGACAGAAAATTACATATTTTTCATCAGGGCTTAAGCTAACATTAACAACTCTTTTTTTGCCCGTATAAACTGCTATTGACTCTTTTTCACCCTCCGCTTTACTCTTTTCTCTGCGAAGTAATTCTCTTTGTCTTCTTTTTTTCAGGACTGAGCTTAATTTTATCTCTTGTTTCCCTATCCAGGACAGATCGTCTTTTTTATCAGGTTTTGATCCCTTTTTAAAATCCGTGATCTGCTCAATAAAAAAGCTTTTCATATTTATTGAAAAAAGGTTCGTACCTTTGTAAAAGAATATCTTTTTCCCGTTTCTGCTGAAAAACGGGCGGGATTCCCTGTCTGTTGTTTTTGTCAATCTCTTTGTTTTCCTGTTCTTCAGATTACAGACAAACAAATCTCCGTTTTTTTCATATACGTATCTCTCTTTCTTTTTATCAAATGAGCCGTAATAGGACACCATTTTTTCTCTCTCGTACTTATCGGTTTTTTCAGGTTTGGAGCCTTTTCTGTTAATTTCATACAGGGAATCAGACTGCGCATTTTCCGGGTTCCATAAAAAATAAATTTTTGAGCCGTCAGGAGACCAGTGTATACGCGAAGGTATAGACCCTATCCATTTGGGGTCCTGCATTATTTTTTCAATTGTAAATTTTGAGGTATTGTCTCCGGAAAACAGCGGCCGGAAAAGAACCAACACAAAAAATAAGGGAATAAAGAGTCGTAAATTTTTCATAAAAACTCCTGTTAATTACAATGGTATGTAAAATTTATTTTGATTGGAAAATTTTTTTAATAAATTATTATACGAATTAACGGCTATTGTGTTTCATCTTATAAATGTCTGTTTTTTCGCAGAACAGTAAAAAACCACATTTATGTTTTACAAGTAAGGAAATCATGTAAAAGAAACACTTTTTATTATAACTTTTTTTATCTGTATTTTTTTTGGAGAAAATCTTTGCATACTAAAGAGCTGATATCAAAAAATTGTTTTTTTGTCTCTGATCTTCATGGAAGCATCTCCAGATACAAAACTCTTTTTGATGCTATTATGAATGAAAGCCCGGCAGCCGTTTTTATGGGAGGCGACCTACTTCCCTCCGGAATGATGAAATTAACAGTATCATTTAAATCTATCCATGAAGATTTTATTAATGATTTTCTTGCTGTTGAATTTGGCAGATTAAAAAAAATTATGGGTAAAAAATATCCTGAAATATTCCTGATTCTAGGGAATGATGATCCTCGTTTTGAAGAATCTTCCATACTAAGCGTTAGTACAACCGGTATTTGGAATTATATTCATAATCGTAAAATAATCTGGAATGGATACAGTATTTACGGTTATTCATTTATTCCTCCTACTCCATTCAGGTTAAAGGATTGGGAGAAATTCGATGTTTCAAGATACACTGATCCTGGATGTACCGCACCGTATGAAGGTTCCCACACAATTCCGGTTCCGGAATCTGAGTTAAAATACTCCACAATTAAAGAAGACCTGAAAAAACTCACTATGAATGATAATCTTGAAAAAGCTGTCTTTCTCTTCCACTCTCCACCGTATCAAACTTATCTGGATCGTGCAGCTTTAGATGGAAAAATGATAGACTATGTTCCTCTGGATGTACACGTTGGCAGTATTGCAATTAAACGGTTTATTGAGAAAAAACAGCCTTTAATAACCCTTCATGGCCATGTTCATGAATCAGCACGAATTACTGGGTCATGGAAGGATAACATTAATAAAACTATCATGTTATCTGCCGCTCACGACGGGCATGAACTTGCTATTGTTAGATTTAATCCGCGTTCTCCTCAACAAGCTACAAGAGAACTCAAATAGCTTTTCCGATATGGAGTTCCCTGGCAGCATCTGTTACTGCGTCTATTTTGACAGCATAACTCGTTTTTTTCCTGATATCTTCATCTGTAACAATGTGTATATCAAGAAGGCCATCCGACTTGTAGCCTGTTTTCAGATAATTCATCTCTGCCAGTGTCAGGCTCCATCCTTCCAGCCATAATAAAAGGTCATTTTTTTGTTTTTCTGATCCATTAAAATGAATAAGTAAATCAATGTCGCTCGCTGGTCCGGCTGTCGCATTTTTAGTGCTTCCGAAAATATATATTTTTTTCACTCCAAACCTATCAGGATCCAGTTGATCTGCAATTTTCTTAGCCATGTGGTATCGCCATCTCCAAAAATCATCTAATTGTTCCTTCTTTGTTTCACTCTCATTTTCATAAACGTAAGTTTTTACACTATCAGTATTCGCTAAAACCGCAATTGCTTCATTAATATCTGCATTCATTAGAATATTAAGTACCATGCCATCTGTTTGACGCCGAACATCAATCACACGTATTATTTCAGACAAACCGGAAAATTCATGAGCTAACTCACTAAGTATGTTGGGTGACATATTAAAAAATCTTTTATTAAATACAACATCTTTTTCGTCAGGGTAAAGTGGTAAATAGCGAATAGATGACTCAACAAGATCTTGAAAAAAATGAGTTCCGAACGATAAATCAGGCGTGAAATTACCAGTATTCTTTGCTATCTCTATAAGGGCCGCAGTATTGTTGATATCCGAATAAGTAACATTGACCCCTAATTTGATATCACCCCGACTCCCCCATCTGCCCGGGCCCATTAGAATAAATTGCCGCTTGGGCAGTATTTTATTTAATGCACTTACAGCTCTGCCGACGTTTTTAAGTTCTTCTAGCGAGGCCGTTTTTTGATAAGCCTCTGGATTTACATAGACTATATGGGTAATATTTGGTATGTATCCATTAGATATAAATTTTTTTGCAGAGAATAATATTTTCTCATCAGGAATATCTCTTGGAATCGGAGCAGGTTTACTGATTTTTGAATAAGGCTGCGGCCTGCATTGCAGCAAATACAAATTTTTACCGTCATGAGCGAACTCAATGTCCACCGGCGTCTTAATCTTTTCTTTTAAAACATTTAAAAGATTTTGAATCTGTTTAATGAATGTTGTTCTGTTTATAACTCCGGAAAAAGTGACAACAAAATCATCTTTTTCAAAATCCATATTCAATACGGAAGTATATTCCTGTACATAATCACCCTTAACAAGGGAAACAATATGATTGATAATTGGAAAATCATCGCCATATTCCTTTAATAAATCAGATATAGCAATAGTTTCAAATGTATTATTTTCCATATTTATTGCATCAATATACTTTGGAGAATAACGCTGTATTTCATCAGGCGTAATATTGACACGCAGTTTAGGTTGGCCTGGAGAGATCAGAATCGGGTAATCATCTGCAAGTCTATCAACAGCACGTGTACCCAGCCCCGGCACTATACGGATGAGTCCGTCTTCTCTTTGAATTCTGGGAGACCAGCGGAACTCATTATTGCTGAAAGCCACACCGGAAAATGAAGGAAAAAAATATTTGCCAACCCTTGTACCAACTACTTCTTGTATCATCACCCCCATTTCTTCAAAGAAATCTATCAGCCCCCTTTCCTTCCGGTATTCAATGGGATCGGGCCCGAAAGTGGATGCATAAATTTCAGCGATTGCATCTGTAAGAGCATCCAATCGCTGCAGTTTGCTGCCCTGATTAGCAAGGAATAAACTTTTATATTTTCCGGAAAATGAGGCTCCAAACCGGTCTTCGAGCAGGCTTGAACTTCTAACTATAATGGGAACTTCTCCAATATCATCTAAAGCAGCTGATAATTTTTGTACAATCTCCGGAGGAAAAGGAGAATTTTTAAACATCTGAATTATATTATGATACCCAATAAAAATTTCATCCATATCTTTATATTTCTGCTCAATAATCTCTTCAAGATTATTGTAATAAAGAAAATTAATCAGTCCATCTGAAGTAATATACCAGGTTTTTGGCACTTTCATCTCATAAAATAAATCTGAGTAGGATTTACATTTATTTACAATTTGAGAAGCAAGAAAAAGTCCGGCACTTTTCCCTCCCAACTTTCCATGGCTGTTAGCAGGGAAAATGACATTTTTTACAATATCATAGTAGTCCTCTACATCAATATACTGTTTAGCGATATTGATAAATTCTAGCTGATCAGAAAAAAACCTGCGGATTAATGACACACGCAGACCCTTGTTTATTGAAATTGATAATTCAAAACCTTCTTTGGTTATGTGATGGTAACGTGTTATAGCATCAATTATTTCAGTTAACGATGAGTTGGGGTCATCTATCGCTCTTACTAAAAAACGAGATTTATCTTCCTGAATCCATTTTTGAATGTTATATAAAATTATGCTGCTTTCAAAATTTTGAGATGCAACTCTAAAAACTTCCTTACTCAAAGCTATAATGTTATCTATTGGCTTTTTTTTGCTTGGACTGTTTATATCCTCAAATTCTTCTCTGGAAGTTTTTACTTCAAATTGCTTAAGCAGTTCATTTGCTTCTTCTATTCCGTTCCAGTAAAGATAGTGGAGCATCTTACGTGAAAGATATACAAAAAGGTTCCTATCCGACTGAAGTAACATGTCTACAAGTACAACCCATTCGTTTCCATCTTTATGAGAAAATGTTTCTTTTATATTTTCCCATTCATTGGTTGTAGATTTTAATTTTCGGTAAAGAATTGTCTGAGAAATTCGATTTGCAATAGTGTGTAATAATTTTTTTTCTTCCTTTAAAAAATATCCTTCATCAGTATGGGGCACACCCTCAAAATATGACACAATTATCTTGCCAACAACCTCTCCTTGAAGAATAATTTCAGCACTAAGCTCTTTTACTGGTTCAGTATAGTTGGCAGCTTTGTAAATCCTATTATTATATATTATTTCTACCTGGCAGATATCAGGGTATTGCCAACCGGTCGGTATAGCTTCAATTATGCCCTGAAACAGTTCATCAAAGCTTAGATTTGTCTGGCTTAGTAATTCCTCTATCTGATAAAAGCAGTTAAGCTCTTTTTCTCTCTCCTTAAGAGTATCAAATAATACGTCAATATGGATATTTTTATCATTCATTTGATTACCACACCTAATTTATTTTTTAATGAAACAACTACTTTAACAGGATTTATTAAATGTATATGTTTTATAAAATCAGTTTCATTAACAATTTTCTGCTCATCCAACCATTTCCAATCTATATGGCAGTCATCATTATCTTTAATGTAAAAATACATAATATGTAAATTTGAGACGTTATGAAAAAAATGTGATCCCTGGCTAAAATCAATTGACCGTTTTGGATGAAATGATTCAACTATAACTTTTGCCTGCGAAATTTGCCCCCAATTAACAGGGATCCCTAGCCATGGATCGGTGCTGCCCCATCTACCAAATCCAATAAGCATATAGGGTTGACTTTTTTTTGATAATTGTTTGTTTATAACTTCAAGCTGGGAAGCAATTATTTTTGTCTTGCTGTAATCGAATGTATCCGGTTTTATATACACAATGTCCTGTATATCATTACGTTTGCCATTGCCCAGAACAATATTTGATTTTAAAAGAATATCTGAATTATCAATATCATCCATATTGATATAAACCTTTTCTTCTGAAGATGCCATTCTCCTTACCTGTAGTAAACTGAATCTGAATGTATTGCTATTTCTGTTATCAATAGTCACTGCAAATTCTATCTCCACTTTTCCGCCAACAGAATTTTCGCACATCGGCAGTATTTCTTTTATAATCTGGTTTAGAGGTGGTTCCTCAAAGTGTAATATAGGAGCAAATGTCACTATTCTTGGGCCTTTTCGGCCAGTACCTATGTATACTCTGTCAGAGTTGGCATCATACGTAGATACAATTTTTGCCAGAACATTGTCATACTCTGCATCAGATAGGTTTAGTTTTACAAGATACTCGGCTTCATTTACCGGATCATACTGTGTAACGCCGCCCATATTCACTGCCCAGAAATCAGTTTGGCTCTGTTTTAATAAATCCTGTATGGAATTATGTGGTGGATCAATTTGGGGATGTGCCGGTGAATACGACCAGCAGAGGCCCCCATCAACAATTGTTTTTCCAAGGCCAAGTGCCAAATTTACAACGCCGTATTCCGGCTTTGACCGACCAAATGGATAATAATTGTATGAACGTGCAACACCTGAAATATTTGGATAAAACCGATTTCTGTGCCGCAACCCAACCACTTCCTGAATAATGACAGCCATTTTTTCTGCTTTAATATCATTATAAGTTGCTGCTGCATAGTCTTTTGCATTTTTAAAAAATGTGGAAGAATATACATATTTAATTGCTTCAACCAATTTTCGAAAACGACTTTCTGTATCGGGCTGGTTATTCGAAATCATTTTTGTTGCATATATTCCGGCGAATGGCGTTTCCAGACTGTCTTCAAGCAAACTCGATGAGCGTATTGCAAGAGGAGTATGTACTTTTGATATAAGTGCCCAGAGATCGCCGATCAAATCTGCAGGAAGATTTGCACTCTGAAAATGATGAGCAATACGCTCATCAGTGAAATCGGACAGAGAAATTTTATACAGGTTGTTCTGTTTCATAAATAGGTCAAAAAAATAGGTTGTAATTACAGAAAACAGAGGAATATCAACAACGATGTTTTGGATAGAGTCTGCATTATAAAGCTGTTCCAAATCCTGTTTTATTGCTATAAGTCCGTGTGCTTTACCCCCTATCTCACCAGTACCGATACGAGAAAACAACTCATTACCAGTAAAAAATTTACGGTTAAATTCCGGAATACATGCAGACCCGATATGTTTTTCAAGTACACTCACAGACTTACCTTATTTCATTAAAAAAATAAAAACTCTTTATAAATGCTATGCAAGGGCAAAATTGTTCTACCCCTGCATAGTAAGAAATAAGTAACATTATGTCAACAGATAACTTTCATCAAACCCATCCACGAATCTTGCACGCCTGAGCCACTCTGTCAATTGCGATCATATAAGCTGCGTCTCTCATGTAAAGATTTTTTTTCTTTGCCAGCTCACTAACAGCAATAAAGCCCGCTGTCATTTTTGTGTCGAGTCTTCCCAGTACTTCATCTTTTTCCCAATAGTAATTCATGTTGCACTGTACCTGCTCAAAATAGCTGCATGTAACACCGCCAGCATTTGCAAGAAAATCAGGGATCAAAAATATTCCACGCTCTCTGATTATTTTATCTGCTTCAAGTGTTGTTGGGCCATTGGCAGCTTCGCAAATAATTTTTACGTTTTTACCGATTTTGTTCACTGTCTCAGCATTAATTTGATTCTCAAGAGCTGCTGGTACAAGGAGATCAACATCCTGTTCAATCCAGGCGGATCCATCCAGGATTTCATATCCCATTTCTTTTGCTTTATTTTTATCGATAGCTCCGAATTTATCAGTAATTGGTTCAAGTTCATCCATGTTGATTCCGGAATCTTTCTTAAACGTATATGATTTTTGATCTTCCTGATCCCAATATGAGGCCGCTATTGCCTTACCACCCATTTGTTGATATAATCGTATTGCATACTGGGAAACATTTCCAAAACCCTGGAAACTTGCTTTAGTATCCTCAACTCGTATATTCAGCTCTTTCATGGCCTCTCTAACTGTGTACATAACACCATATCCTGTGGCTTCTGTTCTTCCCAACGAACCACCCAATCCTACTGGTTTACCGGTTATTGTTCCTGGATATTTTGCATTATGGATTGTTTCATATTCATCCAGCATCCATATCATATGTTGTGCATTGGTCATCACATCAGGTGCAGGAATATCTTGTAATGGGCCAATATCTCTGGATAACTGGCGTATCCAACCACGGCATATTTGCTCTTGTTCCCTCGAACTCAACTGATGCGGATCACAAATCACACCACCCTTGCTTCCTCCCAATGGGATATCAACTACCGCACATTTCCATGTCATCCACATAGACAAAGCTCTTACTGTGTCTATTGTTTCTTGGGGATGAAATCTTATACCCCCTTTAGCAGGTCCACGTGCATTGTTATGGCAAACTCTAAATCCACGGAATATTTTTACTTCACCGTTATCCATATGGACAGGAATATTGAAATGGTATTCTTTCATTGTATTACGTAATAACTCTTTAGTACCATTATCAAGATCAAGCATTTCAGCTACATTATCAAACTGTGTCCTTGCAGTTTCAAATGGATTATATGCTTCATTATTCATAGCTAACAAATCTCCTAATATTTTTTTAACATGTGACACATTATTAATGAATTAGATTAATGATATTATTCTCTTTTCTCCATTCACCTCCCTTCTTGGCTTGTACTATTATAATTTATTATGTAATAGTGTTAATTTTAGAGAATTTTCTATCGTTTTTGTTGTAAATGGCTTTTCAATTACATCATTCACTCCAAGACAGATCGCATCTTCAGTAATAGACTTGTTGCCGTATGCTGTAATCAAAATTTTTATAGTGTCCATATAAATGTCTTTAATTTTTTCAAAAAACTCAATGCCATCAATACCCGGCAATTTATAATCACAAATAATTATATTATACTTTTCTACCTTTAGTTCTTTCAGTGCCTCTTCAGCTGTTTCTACTGCTTTCAGATAACAATCTTCATTTTCAAATACTATGCTCATTGAGTTTCGTATCCACTTATCATCATCAATGAGAAGTGTCTTCATGTTTCTTATTTTAGTGTAAATTGTCATATTTCCATACCATATAAATTAACATGTTTTATCTTCTCATATAAACATATGCACAATCTATACCAATCTAAATTTATGTAGTTATCTTTATTATATTCAATTAGTTAGCTAATCCTCAAGAAATGTTTAGAATATATAAAGTTAGAGTATTTGAGAAATTGTTTTTCTCATTTTTCCGAAATTAACAGGACGTTAATATTTATTTAGGGTTATTGCGGAGCAATTTTAATTTATACCTAAAAGTATGATGATTCATCTTAAGAAGTCTTGCAGCAGCACTCACATTTCCTTTAGCTATTTTCAGGGCATTTTCCAGGTAATATTTTTCAATTGATTTTTGAACATCTGATATATCAATTCCTGTTGCAGAAATTGGTGGTAATACGTATTCATCTTTAGTCGCATCATTTTTTTTTACATATGTTTTCTTAAATCCAATATCTTTAACAGATAATTCAGAACCATTGCCAATTAAAACAGCCCTCTCAATTACATTTTTTAATTCACGGATATTACCTGTCCAGTGATGATTCATCAATTCTTCACATGCCTCCTGAGAAATACTGTTAAACTGCTTATTGAACTTTTTGGAAAACCTCTCAAGAAAATAATTTGATAGTTGTACGATATCTGCACTTCGCTCATTTAAAGATGGTACTTCTACAGTAACAACACCTATCCGATAATAAAGATCTTTTCTAAATTGGTCTCGTTCAATCATCCCCTTAATATCTTTATTTGTAGCAGATACCACTCTTGTGTTTACCGTATGCAGGTGCGTACCTCCAACTCGATAGAACTCGCCCTCTTCAAGAAATCTGAGAAGTTTGGCCTGTGCTGCCATGCTCAGATCACCAATTTCGTCTAAAAATAACGTCCCATTGGCAGCTTCCTCAATCAGTCCCTTTTTACCAGATGCTTTTGCTCCGGTAAATGCTCCTTTTTCATATCCAAAAAGCTCACTTTCAACCAGCTCACCAGGCAGCGAAGCACAGTTCATCGTAATAAGAGGGCCCTTGAAATTTGGACTTCTGTAATGAATGGCCTTTGCAATCAGTTCTTTTCCTGTCCCGGTTTCTCCTAAAATTAAAATAGGCGTATCTGGACTTTTTGCAACAAGTTTAATAAATTCAATAACTTCCTGAATGATATTACTCTTTCCTATAAAAAAAGGCATATTTTCTTCAATATACTGTTCCTGCAGGTATTGTATCTCTTTTCTGAGTTTTATTGACTCGAGTGCATTTTTTATAGAAAGTTCAAGTCTGTCCATATGAATGGGTTTTAACACATAATCATATGCACCCAATTTCATTGCAGAAACAACTGAATTGATATCTTCATATGCTGTAATCATTATTATTAATACTTCAGGATGTATTTCTTTTATTTTTCGGAGGGCATCGATTCCATTCATTCCCGGAAGCCCTATATCTAACAAAATAAGATCCGGAAGACTAATTTTAAATACATCAAAGGCAGATTCTGCATTTGTAAATGCTTTGACATTATATTCAGTGCCAAGCACTGTGGAAATGCCTTCTCGGATAGTTTCTTCATCGTCTATAACATAAATACTATAAGTAATCATATTTTTTATAACTCTTGAAATGGTATTTCAATAATAAATTCAGCGCCACCCCATTTACTGGTAGTTACATCCAAGGTACCACCATGATCACTAATTATTCTGTGACAGAGACTCAGGCCTATTCCAGTATTTCCATTTTTTGTAGAATAAAAAGGATCAAATATTTTTTCTTTCAGCTGTATTGGAACACCCGGGCCAGAATCTGAAACATTTATAATAATATGATTTTTTTTTATTGAGGATGATACTTCAACCTTTTTCTTACCAGTGTTTTTTTTCATTGCTTCAGCAGAATTCGTAATTAAATTAAGTATAACCTGCTCTATCAAAAGAGGATCAGCATAACATTTTGGCAATTCTTCACCGAGAAATTCCTCAATGCTTATACCAATTTTTCTTAACGTCACAGAAGAAAGACTAATAGCCGCTTTAATGGGTTTATTAATATTCATTTTAATTAATTTTGGTTCTGTTGGTTTGGAAAAATCCATTACTCTCTGAATAACAGATTCAATTTTTCCTGAAGCAGCCTGCATTTCATTAATGATCTCATGGGCCTTGTCAAAATTTTCTTTCGTTGGAATAAGTTTATCCAGTGCATTTAAATATATATTGATCCCTGAAAGCGGATTTCGTATCTCATGAGCAATGCCTGCCGTGACATGTCCCAATGAGACCATTTTGTCTTTTACACGTAAAAGACTTTCCGTATGCCTTGATCTAGTAACATCCATAATGTTTAACAGTAATGCATCTTTCCCTTGATATTCTACAGTACTCACACGGCAATAGACCCATTTAATGTCAATTTTATTTTCTGAAGGATAAAACCGGAAATCAATATCAACACGTTTTTTCTGTCCTGATAAAATTTTTCTAAAATTAGCATTAACCTTTTCCACATCACCAGGATGGATATTTTTCCAGTTCATTTTACTGAATATTTCAGGCAGTAATTTTGATATCCTTTCTTGCTCTGAATTCATGTAGACAATTTGGCCCCCTTGAATAATAACAATCCCTATCAGAGAATTCTCCACCAAATCTTTAAAACTTGTTTCCTGCTCATGCAGTATTGTCTGTATTTTAATATACTCCGCAGCTTTACCAAGCCTTTCGGAAATAGTATTGATTAGAGCCCTTTCCTCATTAAGAAAAGGGCCTTCATCTTTTTCAGCTCTTTCTTCTAAATAACCAATTTCCAAAAGACCGATTTGTTTTGAATCAGCGAAAATTTCTTTTGTCAGTTTCCATTGTGTATCCTGATAGTTTTCAGTTTTAAATATTTTATCATTTTGAAAAATTTTAGCATATGTTATTTCAGGATACTGCCATGCATTGGGTATGAACTGTATGGTACCCTGGTAAATTTCATCAAGAGATATTCCACGTTTTTCAATGAGCCTTGAAATTGCGTAAAGACATCTCAGCTCCTTAATTCGTTCCCCCAGTTTCTCTTTACTCTCTATTAACTCATCCTCAAGTTTTTTACGATCCTCTTCATTTTCAATTTTGTAAACACTGTATGCTATATTTTTCGCAAGTTCATTCAGTAATTGATGCGTATTTTCATCAATAATTTGATAGTCATTAAATTTTAGATATAAAAATCCATATTGTTTCTCATTAAAAACCAATTTAAAAGAAATTGTAAAATCCTTATAGTTATCATTCTTTGAAGATTTTGCTATAATCTTTTGGTCTGATTCATTATCTGATTTGCTAATCCATGTACTATCAATCTTGCTATTACTAACAAATGCATCACAAATTTTTTCAAACAAAACATTCTTATCTGTCTGATTTATTAGAATACGTTGGATATTATATAAAGTAAAAAACATCTCATCTGATTTCAATTGAGCAGTCCTCTGTGTTTATATACAACTAATGACAATAATTTAATAATTTTTTTACAAAAATGAAATTCATTTTATATAGTGAAGAAATGAATAAAACCAAATATTTAAGAGCCTCTCTGATTTTTAGAGAGGCTCTTAATCTTTAGTAATTAAAGTAGGTTACTTTACAGGATAATCCGGTTTCAACGGAAATTTATACGGATTTTCTTTTATCTGCTTCAAAAGCACCTTAATTGCAGTTTCAAGCTGCTTATCCTGCCCTGCCATACGTGAAGCAGGATCATTCTCAACAAGGATATCCGGATCTGCCCCGTGATTTTCAACAATCCACTTACCATTCCTGTTGTAAAATGCATTATTTGACTGATGCACAGTACCGTTATCCATAGTTTTCTGTCCGTTAATTATTCCTACAAGTCCGCCCCATGAAGGCACGCCGATAACAGTCCCCAGCTTATTTGCTTTGAAATCTTCCACAAAAGCTTCTCCGTCCGACCCGTTGTACTCATTTGACACAACTGCTATGTGTCCGTTACTTACACTTCCCGGATATCGGAAAGGAACCATTCCATTCAGACAGTTTTTGGCAGTCATTTTTCTTTCAAGTTTGTCAATTATAAAGTACTCTGTCCATCCTCCGCCGTTTCCGCGTACATCAATTATCAAACCCTTCTTATATCTGAACGCACGCCAGTACTTATCAAACTGCGCAACATTTGATGAACTCATGGCCGTAAGATGCATGTAGCCTATCTGTCCGTTACTTGCTGCAATCACTTTTTTGATGTTGTCAGCAACCCATCTTTCGTATCTTAATCTGTATTCAGAACGAATGGGCTTTACTTCGTATGTCTTTGCTCCTGTTTTTGACGGACTGGAATTAATTGTAATTTTGACTTTTTGGTTTCTTGTAACCTGCAGATATTTATAAGGATTGTCCTGCGTTTTGACTGTTTTACCGTTTATTGCAATAAGATAGTCCCCCTGCCTGATTTTTATATCCGGACGAACAAGAGGACTCTGCAGATCACAGTTATATTCGGTAGGTCCGTAAATCTTTGCAAATCTGTAAAAGCCTGTTCCGGTTTTCTCCAGATCCGCGCCAAGAAGGCCGGTGTAAGTTTTAGGCCATTGCCTTTGAACAGGGCCGTAATCGCCTCCCCACACATAGGTATGGGACACACAAAGTTCTCCTACCATCTGAGATAGAAGCCAGTTTAAATCTCCTCTCGAAGTAAGCTGAGGGATGTATGCCCTGTACTTATCTCCCATGGCTTTCCAGTCTCTTCCATGCATGTTAGGATCGTAAAAGAAATCCCTGTACCAGCGCCATGCATCGCTGAAAATCTGGTTCCACTCTTCTCTCGTCTTTACCGTATAGGTCATATCACCAAGATCAATTTTCTTTCCTATTCTCTTTGAGCCGAACATGGATTTTACAGATGAAGAAAAATAAGTATCATTTTTCTTAACAATTACATAGTCCCGGTTCTCCGAAAGTTTCCAGTCGCTGATCTCCTGGGAAACAACGCTCTCCTCTTTCTCATTCATATCAAAGATATGAAGACTCCATTTTGCACGTCCTCCGGGTTTAAAAATTTCTTCATATTCGGATTCTCCGAAATAATCGGTTGATGCCCATGTTACTTTCCCGTTTCCTGCTTTTAAGAAAAAGTAATTACCTGCTGATACAGGCAGAGAGTAAATTCTGTTCCGAATATTTTTGAGATCAATTTTAAACTCATCATCATTCTCTTTTTTGTCTTTACTATCCTCAGAGAAAGGAGGAGACAGGTTATCTCTCAATTGTACAACCATAACTTTAACCGGATTCAGAATCACATGGTCATCCTCAAATACATCCATTCTGACGTCAAAATTACGATAAGAAAGAAAATATAGATACTTACCATTCGCATCAAAGCTCGGATTAAGGTTGTCATAAAAATCGCTTGTAACTGCAAAACTCTTTTTCTTTTCAAGGCTGTACAGATACACAACACTGTTTCTGTTGTAATGCACAAATGAGTATGTTATCCATTTGCTGTCCGGAGACCATGAATAATCGCTTATTTCCCAGTAAAACTCATCATTTTTAAGCTGGTTGGATTCTGCGAATTTTACGAGTTTCTTTGCAGTTAAATCATAATAAAAAAGCGCAAAGTCCTTATTTCCGAAGAGAATTTTGGTGCCGTCAGGAGACCACTCCAGATGGTAGACCATATGCTTTAATTTTTTTGTAAGCTGCTGCCATTTTGCATCGGGTTTTATATCCATCACATAAAGTTGGTACTCCCCTGTTTTGTCAGAGAAAAAAGC
>JAGGVB010000047.1 GCA_021158245.1 bacterium
ACCGGTTCTAATATTTCAAGAAGATTTGCAAAATCAATTTTTTCAGATTTTGATAATTCGCTATTCAACAAAATATTAATACTTTTTTTTATGCTTGAGAATGAAAATGTGGTTGTTTGTCTGGTTAAAATAGTATAAGGTGTATTTGCCAGCTTCTTGATTTTTCCCGAATTGTTAACTGCATCAGAAACAGCTGATGTTAAATTTACTGCTTTCCCCCCATGCTTAATCGGGCCGATTTCTGTACTCATAGGAATATTTGATTTTCATGTAAAATAAATTTATTAAAAGGGCTGCTAAATAATAACAGCCCTCTTAAAACTAAATAACCGATTCAACAGACAGTACTTCAGGAACTTCCTGTTTTAGAATCCGCTCCACTCCGCCCTTTATTGTCATCTGCGACATTGGGCATCCTGCACACATACCAAGCAGCCGGACTTTTACAATTCCATCATTATAGGATACAAATTCAACATCTCCGCCGTCTGCCTGCAGTGATGGCCTTATTTTTTCAATAACTTCTTTTATTTCGTTTTCCACCAGGATAACTCCTATTTTGTCCTAAAACTATATCTTAGTTAAATATAAAAAATTATTGCCAAATTAAAAATGCTTTTTGGCATTATAAGAATAATTAATGAATTCCCATGTTTTCAGAAGCAGCCTTATTAACAGGCATTTGAAAAGTTTGATCCGAGAATTATCATTACATTAAAAAATTTACCGCTGATATTGACATTAACCATTGATATAACTATATTCAAAAAACATTAAAACAGGCAGAAAAAATGAAAAAATTATTAATTACTATAACGCTTTTCATAGTTACTACTGCTGTCACGGCTCAGGGCATACCGAAATTCGGCCAAAACAGAGCTTATGAATACTTAAAAAAACAGTGCAGCTTCGGCCCCCGGGTTCCGGGTACAAAAGCTCATGGTTTATGTCAGGCCTTTATTGTACAGAATCTGAAACGATGTTCTGATTCAGTATCTCTGCAGCCCTTTCCATTTACAAACCCGAAAACAGGCAAAACAAGAATTCTTAACAATATCATTGCTCGTTTCGGAAAGAGTAAAGACCGAATTCTGCTTTGTGCTCACTGGGATACAAGGCCATGGGCAGACATGGATGAAAAAAAAGAGAATTGGAATAAAGGTGTACCCGGAGCAAATGACGGAGCGTCAGGTACTGCAATCCTTTTGGAAATAGCTGGCATTTTAAAGGACAACCCTCCTGCAATTGGCATTGACCTTGTATTTTTTGATGGTGAAGATGCAGGTTCTTACGGAGACGATAATTCATGGTGTCAGGGTTCAAAGTTTTACGCAGAAAACAGAGGAAAAGAGCCAATTCCAAGATATGCTGTACTTCTTGATTTTGTCGGCAATAAAAACCTTCACCTTCCAGTGGAAGCCATATCTCAGGAGTTTGCTCCGGATATTGTTGATCTGGTCTGGTCAAAAGCGCAGGAACTAGGCCTCTACGCTTTTGATAAAAGCCCCGGGCCTCAGGTACTTGATGATCACCTTCAATTAATAAAAGCAGGCATTCCGGCAATTGACTTAATAGATTTCAGCTATCCCTATTACCACACTACCAAGGATACTCCGGACAAATGCAGTCCTGAAAGTCTTGGAATTGTTGGCACACTCCTTGTACATCTGATTTATGAATAAAGAATGGGTTGAAATTAATTTTGTCTGCGCACATGAAGCAAAAGAACTGCTGTCAAGCTTTTGCTTTGATCTCGGAAGCTGCGGCCTTGTTGAAAATGACGAGTCTCTGCAGGTATATTTTAATTCTTCAGATTTTAATACCGGCCTTAAAACCAGCATAATTGACTATTTACAAAATCTTCGTACACTTGGTTTTACTGTTCAGCATCCTGTTTATAAAACCATTAAAAACAGAGACTGGAATACAGGCTGGAAAGATTTCTTTAAACCTGTTAAAGCAGGCAAATCAATTGTTGTAAAACCTCCGTGGGAAAAGTGGAATGGGCCGGAACCTGTTGTTATTGATATCTATCCGCGAATGGCCTTTGGTACAGGCACTCATGAGACAACAAAACTCTGCCTGAAATTTCTTGAGGAGATTATTGAACCGGAATGTGAAGTGCTGGACATAGGCTGCGGTTCCGGCATTCTATCAATTGCAGCAGTAAAATTGGGAGCAAAATCATCCTTGGGTATTGATGTTGACCCTGAAGCGATTAACAACAGTATTGAGAACTCATCAATTAACAATGTAGAGAGTTATACAAAATTCATACAGGCCGACATAGAGCATATCACAAAAAATCAATATGACATTATCCTTGTAAATATTTTAACCCATGTATTAAAAACAATCATTCCTTCTCTGCGTTTTTTCTGCAAAAAAAAGACTAAAATCGTGCTTACCGGGATTCTTGTTGAAGAAGAAGCCGGATTTAAATCCTTTTGCAGAAACCATGGAATTGATATACTGGATCAAAAGACTGAAGGAGAATGGCTGGCGCTTCTTGCCTGCAACGGCTGAAGATAGAAATCATCAGCATAAATAAATTTTAAAAATTATTGGTTCTTCCAAAAAAGAATTGGTAATTTTTTATGTCTATACAACAAGTTTAACATTAATCAACTTTTCACTTAACACATAATTAAATTAAGTCAATCCCAGATTCGGCGGCAGTTCCGGGGAAACAATAATTATCATGAATTAATGTTTTACGGCCGGGCAGGGAATTAATTTCCTTTACCCGGTTTTGCATTCTTAATCTCACACTTTTATTTATCTCCTGTAATATTTTCATTGACTTAACCGGATTGATTGTTTACATTACAGTCATGCTTTGTTGAATTTTTTTTATGAATATTTAAGACTGTTCTGTGTTCAACAATAGTAACCATTTTATTAAAAATTTCATGACATTGTTGCAAATACACTAATCAGATGAGGAGGATTATGAAAGTACTTACGGTTAAAAACATAACCAAAACTTTTGGTGATTTTACTGCTGTGGACGATATAACTTTCTCAATTGACGAGGGAGTTGTTTTCGGATTTATCGGCCCCAACGGAGCAGGCAAAACCACAACAATCAGGATGATCATGAACATTATTATTCCTGATTCGGGAAAAGTTGCAATTATGGGCAATGAAAACGCCAGAACCGCATCAGACTTGATCGGTTATCTTCCGGAAGAGAGAGGTATGTACAGAAAGATGAAGGTAAAGGATCTTCTTCTTTTTCTCGGCGAATTGAAAAGCAGACCCAAAAGCTTTCTCAAAAAAGAGATCGACTACTGGCTTGAACGAATGGAACTTACCGAATGGAAGAATAAAAAAATTGATGAACTTTCCAAAGGAATGCAGCAGAAGATTCAATTTGTAGGCACTGTTCTTCATAAACCAAAATTACTGATCCTTGACGAACCTTTCGGCGGCTTAGACCCGATTAACCAGATTTTAATAAAAGATCTGCTTCTTGAGCTGAAGAAAAAAGGCACTACTATTATCTTTTCAACTCATGTTATGGAAACAGCAGAAAAGCTCTGCGAGGAGTTAATTTTAATCAACAAAGGGAAACAGCTTTTATACGGCAGACTCAGCAAAATAAAAGAGAATTTCGGACGCAAGCACTTGCTAATGGAGTATGATGGAAAAGATGATTTTCTTAAAAGCAGTAAAGACATAGAAAAATTCGATAATTACGGAAATATGGTTGAAATAAGCATTACACAGGATGGAAATGCTCAGACAGTGCTTAAATCTGCTATGCAGAATGCTGTTATTAAAAAATTCGAAATCAAAGAACCATCCCTGAATGAAATATTTGTTGAATCAGTGGGACAGTCAGACCAGGGAGGTGAAGTATGATAAGCAAAAAAGTATTTGCAGTAATTAAACGTGAATATATTACCCGGTTTAAAACAAAGGGATTTATTATCGGGACATTGATTTTTCCGGTTATACTGGTTCTTATATTCGGAGGTATTTTTATATTCGGAAGTATTTTTCAGCCTTCAACTCAGGACATAGCAGTTATTGACATGAGCGGAAAAATCTTTGATAAATTTGTAAAGCTTCAGACAGATACCTTAAAAAGCGGTATCCAAAAGTATAATTTTCACAAAGTAAAAGTTTATCCCGAAACCCTTGATACTGTACTCGCAGGTTTAAAGCACGATTTGATCGTTAAAAAATCCATTGACTGCATACTGGTAATACCTGAAGATATTATGGAATCAAAAAAAGTCAAATATCTCGCAAGAACAGTAAGTAATTTTGAACAGCAGCAGTCCTTCGGGAGCTCTTTTTCCAGGATTGTGACAAATTCTATATTCGAAAATATGGGTGTAAAACCCGAGGAAATACGAAAAGCCTTTGCTATGGGGCGTGTTTCGGTCAACACCAGGCAGGTTACGGAAAAGGGAGTTGTTGAAAAAAGCGGGGTCTCAGGTTTTGCTCTGACATATATACTGACATACGTAATGCTTCTTCTAATGATGACATACGGTCAAAGCGTAATGCGAAGCGTAATAGAAGAAAAAAGCCAGAGAATAACAGAGACAATTGTATCTTCCATAAGGCCTATTGAGCTTCTCATCGGCAAGATTACAGGGGTATGCGGCCTGGGCCTGACTCAGCTTACCATATTCGGAATATTTTTACTGGGCGGTATTGCCCTTGCCGAACCGTTATTTACGAAATTCGGAGTACAATCACCGGAAGTATTCGAACTCTTAAAACAGATTCACTTTACTCCTTCGCTGTTCGGATATATGCTGCTGTTTTTTACTCTGGGTTACGTCTTCTTCTCATTGATTTTTGCAGCAGTAGGAGCGATGGTTACATCAGAAGAGGAAGGGCAGCAGTTCCAGATGCCTATTATTTTCCTTATAATGATAGGATATTTTATCATGTTCACTGTAGCTAAAAATCCGGAAACAAGCCAGGCATTCTGGGCGTCTCTTATCCCTATTTTTACTCCAATGGTAATGTTTGCACGTATTGCAGTTAGTGATCCGATTCTGCCCTCAGGGACCTTTCTGTCTCTTGGCATAATGATTGTATCCATTGTACTTCTTACAATGGCAATTGCAAAAATATACAGAGTCGGTATTTTAATGTACGGGAAAAAAGCTTCTTTAAAAGAAGCTTTAAAATGGCTCAGATATAAATAAATCCGCATTAATCTTAAATTAGAAGGCGATACTGTTTTACAGATACCGCCTTCTAATTTTTATCATTTTGAAAATACAGCTATTCAATTTTATGTTCTTTAAAAAAATTCCATATAATTTCGCATGCATTTACATCATTACATGCTTTTCCGATAATTTTTTCTCTCAGGTATTGATATCCTCCCGGCCATGTATGGCCTCCACCCTTAATTTTGTAAAGTATAACTTCTGTCCCTGCCTGACCTCCCTTGTACCAAATTCTCTGTACACGGGTACCATCGCCGGGATCCGAGTCAGGCATCAATTCAACAACAGGGAGAGTTACACAGCCGTTAACCTCAACCCAGAAAAGAGTTGCTTGTTTTACAGATATTCCCTTTCCAAACCGAATTATTCCCAGCTTAAAATTTCCTCCGTTCCACGGGGTTATGGGATCATCCGTGCTGTTTATTATCAGTACTGATATATGTTTTGAGGGTCTGCAATTACCGAATGTTTTTACAGGCATTAATCCTGCAACAGGCGCAATTGCCGCTATTTTGTCAGATAATTCGCACCCGAGGCGGAATGACATAATTGCTCCGTTTGACATACCTGTTACATAGACACGTTTTCTGTCAATGTTATATTTTTTATGCAGGTAATCAATCAGAAATAATATAAACGCCACATCATCTGTATTTTCTCTCTGTGTTCTGTATCTTTTAAGCCCTCTGCCGTCATTCCAATGCTTCTCTATACCTTCCGGATAAACAACAAGAAACCCCTCTCTCTCTGACAGAGTATCAAATCCACCGAGAGTTAAAACGGCCATTGCATCTGCTGATCCGCCGCCGCCGTGAAGAGCTATAACAAGAGGCATAGATTCGGAATTGATATATGATTTAGGAATATGTATTCTAAAGGTCCTCGTAAGGCCGCCAGTAAAAACTGTGTCATAACTGCTGCCTGTACAAACCTGATTACTGCTCTTACTGAAAACTGTAGTAAATAGCAATAATTGTAATAATAAACTGGTAATTAGTTTGTTTTGATTATGCATCTATTCCCTTACAATTTAAATTTAAATAAATCAGTATATTCCTCCTTAAAGTCAATGCAATTTTTTCTGTTTGATAACTGCACCTGTACGATCATCCCACTTTTGATTCCACTGCAAGCTTAAACTCTTCCGGTCTCTGTGTGCCGATAAGAACCTTTTTCCCGTTCTTCAATTTAAGCTGCAAACCCATATTACCGCTTACATTGTAAGCCTTTCCGCCTGAACCAGACTTAATCCCCCAACCTCCATATTCCTTAATCGGGTGGTATTCGCGTATTTCATATTTTTCAATATCATCAAATACGATCTTGTGGAAACCGAAATTAAATGGAAAAAATTTAAGATATATTCCATCTTCTCTCACTTCAGTAAAAAGCCGCATTCTTATAAACAGCCACGGCATGCCTAATCCGAATATCAGCATGAAAATAACAAGAAGCGTGTCGGGCATCGGGTTATTTCCAAAAGGCTGATTGAAAATAATCTGCCGAACGTAAGTGTACCACATAAAAACAGCAATGAAAAAAACTGTTAATAAAATCCATATCTGCCTGAAATACTGGACTTCAGCAAATGAAACACTTCCGTTTTTGTCATCCATAATACCCTCCTGCATATATCAATATTAGACAAGAAAATATTGAGAAACCAAATAATGAATATATTATAAATATATCAAAATTTATCATTAATGCAAAAAAATCAAAATTATTATTACTCGAGGTTTTTTATTCTGTTTTTTTTAGAATTATTCCTTCAGCCTCTCCATCAATTGCTTCGCATTGAAATGTAATAAATTATATGCTTGCTCATTTACATGCTTTCCTTTTTGCGATTCCAGATGATTTAAAAAAACATTTAATTGATTTATTGCTTGTTTGGGTTTTCCTTTATCTATCTGCTTTTGTGCATTCTGCAACTTTTTTCTTAAGCTATTATAAATACCCTTATTGTCAATCCAGCCCTTATGATAGGCATTTTCCACATCATCTGTCATCATTTCAGCCAGAGAAGTATTTGACTGAACTTGAGTCAAGTCTGCATGTACAATATTGTCAAAATGTGAGGCGTCGGATTCTTTTGGATCTTCTGGGAAAAAATATAGACTATCACCCAAAATTACAATTTTTGAACCAGCTTTTTTATTTTCTGAAGTTTGGAATCGCAACCTTTGTTTTACTATCGCTGTATTTCCATCTAAAATGTAGATGCTGCCTGTTGAGAAGTATCTATCCTCATTTGTATAATCTTCAATCTCAATTATAATATTTTTGCATTCTGGTGTAATATATGTATTAATTCCAACTCCAATTGACCAAGAAAACTCTACTATACTTTTTCTATTTTCAAGATCACATAATACATAATGTCTAATATTATCAACTTTTGAACGATAGCCAATTAAGGCATATCCATCAATAGCACTGCTTAACCAAGTATTCCTTTCCAATTGTAGATTATTATATTTTTCTATTGAAAATTCTTGATTTATTATTTCACCAGTATCTGTACTTCGACTTTTAAAACATATTCCATCTTTTGATTTTAATAAATAATATATTTTCTTACCATCTCTTGAAAAAAGACTCCTCGAAGCTCTGAAATAGTAACAATTCGTATCAATAATCGAATGAGTATTTTTATCTATCAAAATATCAGTACTCTCCAGAGTTTGAAATTCTCGACTGATTATTTTCGCCCCAAATTTCACACAGGATAAAAATATATGATTATCAGGCGGTACTGTATGGTTTTGATTTTTAAGTTCTATTTTGCCCAAATAGGATAACGTATCTATAGAATTTTGTTTAATATCATACATACATATTTGAGATTCCGGTATTGACTTAAACATTATTTTATTGATATCGGATAGAACAGCAGGGTTTCCGACTCCCGATAAGATCAACTTCTTTTCACCTGTTACCAAGTTAATCCTGTATACATTCTCAACTATACCTTTTGCCCTGCTCCCTCTAAGGTCATCAGAATAATAATAAGATTGAGTGTATACAATATTAGATAATAATGCAAAGCTTGTTAGTAATATTTTTGTTATGTTTCTCATCGTTGAATTCTCCTGTTTGTTGTTCTGTTTATTAGTAATTATCAAGATAATTTCCTACATTATTGTAAACATTTGGATTATAATCCCTTACTCCATTTACTATCATAGCAGGATCTGCTTCCCAATAACCTATATCATCATCTTCTTCAGGTATCACCCAATTCCAATATCTGGCATTTCCGCCTCCATTATACCTTGCATACCCTTCGCTGTCAATCATGCTTTGTCTTGTTTGACCTGCGGCTGGTGTAGCTAGATTCCCAAGAGATTCTAAGAAAATTTCAGCAGCATTCCTTCTCGTATTATAATAATCAATTCCATAATCCAAATTTGCAGTCCAGTCCCACAAGATGAATGTTGATATCGTATGCCATCTATCATCAATTTGACATAATCCCCAACCATGGAGATCACCACCTCTTAATGGCAACCCTTCATTTGGTGTGCCATAAGATTCAGTTGAAAATTGATTAAAATTTCCGTTTTCTGACTCAGTTTCTGCTAATGCTTCAATCCCATTAGACAGACCGTCTGTTACAGTAAATCTATCCGGATTTTCTCCTCTTATATAGACAATAACTGAATCAACATATTCTTTGCCATTTATTGTCACGGCAGATTTTATTGTTGCCTTACCACCTATTATAGTTTCATTATCATTAAAATTTAAATTCCAATCTGATAAGTTGTTCTGGTTAAACTGTTTTATTCCCGTAAAAACAACTTCGTCAGAGCCTGGAGGGTAATTATATGAAACTCTACAACTCCAATTCACTGTAAGTGTTGTTGTATAAGAATAATTTAACAGCTGTGCTCTACAGGTAAATACCGGCATTTCAGGTGTACCGGAAATATAATATATATTATTGTTTTCGGGTTTTATAATGCTTAATTCAGGCGTTTTCCCCTTCACCACCACACTTCTACTCCCGTTTATACTCGCATCATCACTCTTCACTACAGTTATAACAATCTGCTTTGGCCCGTCAGGTTCCTCTCCATCTGCAATATACTTAACATTCCCGGCTTTTGCTTCTCCATACGTAATACCCACAAGCGTCTTTGCTGTCGAGCCGTCCGGCGCAACTAAACTGCCGTATTTCTCACTACTGGAATAACCCTCTATTTCCAACCGTCTAACCTTCAATATACTACTCCTGAGAAAGCCTCTCTATAAGAAACTCCGTATTATATTTTAACAACGCATACGTTTCACTGGTGAGGTGCTTGTCTTTCTGAGCCTCTACCTCGTTCACAAAAGCATTCAGGTTATTTACTGCTGTTTTCTTTTCCCCTTTTTTGAGCTGTTTCTTCGCATTCTCTAATTTCTTACCCAAACTATTGGCAATACCTTTATTATCAATCCAGCCTTTTCCATATGCTGTATTAACATCATTTATTAACATATCAATTAACTCAGTATCAAGCTGCTCCAAAGTAACATCGATCGATATAGTCGATTGTGGTGCTGCTTGTTGATAATAAAACATCTGATCCGGAAAGTTATCAAAAAGCAGTATTTCTCCTTCTGGTGGAAGTTTGAGACGCTGCTTTAATACTCCGGTCTCCGCATCAAAAACAAAGACATTACCAGGCCGGTACTCACCTGGTGTGTTTGGATCATCGTCTTTAATAAACTGAACTTCTTCAATAATGACATTTTGAGCATCCGGCGAAAGATATGCTTCAGATCTCCAGGGAAAAGGGATGGATTTATTACTTATATTTGCTTCAGGATCACACACAACATAATATTGATTTATAAAATCAGGTGCGTTTGGATATTCAAACGAAACTAAAGCCTGACCTAATCTACAATCATTCAAATATGTATTGTAATCAATAAATGGCCCTAAATCACCATGTCTCATTTTTTCTTCTACAATTTCTCCGGAAGTGTTAAAAACCTTAAAAAATATGCCTTCTTTATCAGGTATCAATCGATAAATTTTCTTTTCATCTTCTGATAAAAACGGCTCAGAATAAAAATATATTCCATAAAGTGAATCCAGATGTGCAAAAGTTTCACGATCAAACATAATGGTCATATAGGGTGTTTGATCCACATCACCGAATACTAAAAATAATCTATTGGTTTTTGGGCTATCGATTATCTGAAGAATTGCATCGGCGCGTGTTTTGGACATAATTACTATTTTATTGCTCAGATCATGGATATCAAAGGCATATATCTGGGAACGATCTGTATAGATAATTTTTTGCTGGTCAGGTGTGACAAATAATTGCAGCCCAATATAGCAATCAGGAATTACTACCTCCATTACTCCCGTTTGTAAATTTATACGTGATATACTTCTGTGATTCCATTCACCTGAAAAATAGTATTTATAGGGCTGTGCGTATAAAATATTGGATAAAATTAAATTTATCAATAAGAGTTTTAAAATTATGGTTATTTTCTTCATTTCAATCTCCTTTCCTTAATTCCATGGTGGATTTTGGTATGTTTCCCATGCATCGTCACCATAACCAGTTCGTCCTGGTCTGGGCAGCCATTGACCTCCACTATTTGCATTTTTTATATTAAAAGGTTGCCATACCCACTGATGCCCGCCATTATACAACTGGAATGCTTCTTTCAATATTTGTTCATCCGTTGTAAAATCTGTCACATTTGAATAGCAAAGCGCCAATTCTCCTCTTCTGGCTTTATTCCGTAATCGTTCAGGATAACCCAATCCCCAATCTCTTTTTCCATCAAACACTGTAATACCTCTGGAACGGTTAGCCTGCCAATTCCATAATTCATTCTCAGTGGCTGCCGGATTATCTATTTGACAGATTCCATACCCATTAGGTGGACCATAAAGGGGATAACCACTACTATTAAATTGCCTGAATCTTGACTCCTTATACATAATAACCTGAAGTTCAAGACCAACCCCATCTCTTGCCTGTTCCGGTGTTGGATTCTCTCCAAGTATTTCGTATATACTAATTACACTATCAGAATAAGTCTTGCTATCAATTTCTGTACTTGCAGAAACATTAACATCACCGCCAATAAATCTATCAAAAGATACATTCCAGGTTGTTGGGCCAGAACCCGTGAATTGGGTCATTCCGGTAAAGGTGTGAGAACCCTCCCTCGTCGGGAGCTGATAGGATACTTGATATTGCCAGTTTATAGGAATCGATACCCCCTCATAGTAATCCACTTTCGCTTGGCAGGTAACCTGGGGCATTTCCGGTTCTGATGTAATATACTTGTTTGATTCACCAGTCTCTGGGTTGACAATTTTCAAGTTATATCCTATCACCACCACATTCCCACTCCCGTTTATACTCGCATCATCGCTTTTCACTACAGTTATAACAATCTGCTTTGGCCCGTCAGGTTCTTCGCCGTCAGCAATGTATTTTACTTTGCCCGCTTTTGCATCACCGTATGTAATACCGGTTAGTGACTTTGCTACTGATCCGTCCGGTGCGATAAGACTGCCAAATTTTGCTCCGTTTTCATCCAGAGAAAAATTAAGAAGCGTTTCTTCGGGAATATCCACATTGTTGTTGTCAGAATCTATTGCCCGCACTTTAATTGTCGTGGTTCCTGAATGATTAATCGTGTCAGATACTGCCATTAAACTAAATTGATTTAATGAATCTATATCAACTTGAATCTTTGCTTTTCCACCCCAATACAAATTCCAACTTATCAGATAAGAATAATCGTTCAAAGTTTCAACAACAGGCTTAACAGAATTTAAATCACCCCCTTGATAAATAATTCGCCCATCTGGACAAACTTTCCCTTGTCCTACTCCCTCAATGGGAAAAGCTTCAACTAAATAAAACCCAACTCTTCTGTCATCAAGATTAATATAAAAAACACCCAAAAGTAAATCTTGATATCCATTAATAGCTGTTGTATCAAAATAACACAAATTTAGTATTTCTCCACTTATTGAAAAATTACCTTCAGCAGCTTTAGCATTAAATTTTTTATTATCATGCAACTCAATTACTGCCATTGGCAAATAAAAATTAAGAGTATAAATTCCACAATAAGAAATATTAGTCTCAAATATTATATTTATAGTATCGCCAATCACCTCATACGTGGTTCTGCATGACCAGGCAGTTAATGACTTTTTATCCAATCTACCGCTATTTAAATCAAACGGCCTAATAAATTTTATAGTGTCTCTCAATTCAACACTGTCACTAACAGCTACCTGACCCTGTACATTGCCAAAGACCATCAAAATCAAAATAATATTTAAAAAGATACTTATTTTTTTCATTTTATTCCTTTTATTTTACAAATAAAACTTTTGAGATAAAATGTTCTTTTCTATGAGTAAAGCTTAACTTATAACTTACCAGATACACACCTGTTGAAACTACTTTCCCCTTCTCATCCCTTCCATCCCACATTAATTTCCACATACCTGAGGAATAATCTTTATCAGTAAGTGTGGTAACTTTTTTACCAAGAATATTAAATACCAGTATTTTCACATGTGCCGCTTCCGTGAGAGAATATTTTATATTTAGACAAGAATTTGTTGGGTTGGGGTATGTGTCATATAAACGGAATCCTTTAACATCAGGTTCAGCAATAAATAACAATGTTTTTCGTGCAAGCACTTGCCCGCACTGCCCAACGATTTTTAGTTCTGCTTTTCCTGTATCTCCGATTTGCACATTATCAAGAACATTAAAAATAAATTCTATATTCTTGCTGCTTTTAACATAAATGGAATCAACAATTACTTGTTTGTTTTCAAATACAATCCACTCGGGACTTAAATCAATTACTGCTTTTAATTTTTTAACAGTATAGGATTTACAATTTTTCACTGACAATAAATAACTGTTTCCACTTGTACCTATTGGTACTTTATAAATCTGAGCATTAACAGAAAAAGGAAGGATTAAAAGCAGAAAAAATATTATATTTCTTTTCATTTCCCCCTTTAAATAAATATTTTATGAGACTTGAATATACTTCATAGCAAACACCATGCCATTATCTTAAAATCAAATCCGAGAATTTTATTATATAAGTTAACATCTAAATAAACAATATTATAGGATGGAATTTTTAATAATCGTTAATGTTTCAATAATTTTACAACTGTATGCTTTTATATACTCTCTGTCTACTAAAACATACTACTAATCTTAAGTTTTGACTATAAAATAATATATTCTACTTTGCCCATCCCCCTTGCTTTTTCCCAATCTTTTAACTATTTTTTTGCATGGAAATAAAAACAATGAACCAGGCCACAGATTTTCTTTTTGCCAGACATGCAACAGCATTAAAACTGGGTCTTGACAATATTAAAAAACTTTGTGAACTTCTCGGCAGTCCTGAAAAAAAAATAAAAGCAATACACATTGCAGGAACAAACGGCAAAGGTTCAACTGCTGCGATCCTGGAATCCGTTTTATGTGAAGCCGGTTACAGGACCATGCTCTATACATCTCCTCATCTTTATGATATAAGAGAAAGGCTCCGGCTCTGCAGAAAAAAAATTCCGGAACAGGAGTTCATAAACCTGATCAATAAACTTAAGCTGTCGGCAGAAGCGTCAGGCGCATCTTTTTTTGAGATTATGACAGCTGCTGCTTTTTTGTGGTCATATGAGCAAAAAGCGGATTTTACAATTCTTGAGACCGGACTGGGAGGCAGGCTGGACGCTACAAACGTAGTAACTCCCCTTGTTTCAGTTATCACGCAGATCGGATATGACCACACAAAAACTCTCGGTTCGGATTTGGTTTCAATTGCCCGGGAAAAAGCAGGCATAATTAAAAACAGAGTGCCCTGTGTTACAGGAGTAAACCAGCCTGACGTAAGAAAATTTTTATCGGATTTTGCTAAAGAAAAAGGGAGTGAAATTTCATTCTCTCAAACCGAGGTATCTTTATCTGAAATCAGGCAGTCTGATACAGGCTCTTTTTTCTCTGCAAAAACCGGCCTGAGAAATTACAAAAAACTTCACCTGAACCTTATCGGAGAGCACCAGATTAAAAATGCAGCAGCAGCATTAAGTACTGTTGACTCTCTTGTGCGTATGGGGTTTGACATTCCGGAACAAGCTGTTTTTTCAGGCATGAAAAATGTCCTGTGGGAAGGAAGAATTCAGGTGGCAGGCAGAGAGCCTCTGCTTTTAATTGATGCTGCACATAACACAGAAGGAATGAGAACCCTTGCGGAATCAATTAAAAATCTTTTTTCCTATGAAAAAATGACACTTGTTTTCGGGGTTCTTGCAGATAAAAATTATACTGAAATGCTGGATTTGATTGTGCCCCTTGCCAGCAGAATAATTCTTACAAAGCCTCTCAGCCCCCGTGCGCTTGATCCCGGAGAACTTACATTATTATACAAATTCGGGAACACTCCTGTGGAAATTATTGAAGACATCCCCAAAGCTTGGCAAAAAGCTGTCTCTGAAGCAAGCAGAAACGATCTTGTGTGCGGTGCAGGTTCAATCTACTTTATAGGCGAAATTCTGCATGCACTTCATAATCAAAAAACCTGAATTTACTCCTTTAATTAATTTGAAGTCTGCTGACTAAGTACCTTCCTTTATTATCTCTCCCTGTATTTGCAAACATAACACCAGGAGAACCTGTATCAGGATCGTGAATTGCAAGTTTCACATCATATAGCCCGGAAGACAACCCTTCCGGGACATTTACTGTTACATCGAATGTCTCTGTTCCGGGCAGCCATTTTCTGATATCCGTATCCAGTTCCTGCATAAGCGCTGTTGTACCGCTGGAATCTGTAAGATAAAAAACCAGAGGCCATTCAAAATAGAAGGGAGCAACACCCTGGTTCTCCACCTCAATATGAACAGCGAGATTATTCCCTTTTTCTACGCTTGATTCGTGCTCAACCTTTCTCAAAACAAAGCGGTAACCAAGTTTTTTCCAGAGCTTGTCAAGATCTTTTTTGTGCTCATCTGACTGAGGCTCAATTGCTCCTCCTGCCGAACCGATAAACGACCAGTGTGTTTTTTGTATAAATTCATAATTCAACTGAAATCTTTCTGTTGTACCCTGTATTGCCCCCCAGTCTGCTCCGCAGAATTCTCCGGTAATTATCGCTGTTTTCCACACTCTGTCGTTAAGAGTGGGGTCAATTCCGTTCAGACTCTCAAGATACCAATCATTGGAATCCTTTGTTCCCAGACAGTCATTACGAATTCCGCCGCAGTGGTCCACAACGTATTTAGTTGCAAAATCATCATCAAAAGCTATAACCTTTGCCTTTGTGGGGAATGCCTCAAAATAGTCATCCAGTATTTTCTTTTTTGTTGCCTGCGTGGCTGCAAGAGAATCATTTAAGTAAACATGCCATTCTCCCCAGAATCCGTAAGAACCTATATCAATCCATGCAACACGGGGATCTTTGTCGTAACGGTTTCCCAGTACCATGATAAAATTGTGGTGAGCCGCCAGAAAGTCCGGATTATCCCAATCCGGTGCCAAACCGTTTTCACCGTCAATTGAATAGGGTCGCATTCTCACACCCTTGTCAATCAGCCACTGTGGTGTATCGTCATGTCCTGAGCCCGGTATGGCTGCAGATATTCTGAACCCTACTCTCTTTCCTGTTTGTGCAATATTGCCCCAGTCCTTTTCAAGGCGCGCCCAGTTATATACTCCCTCATCAGGTTCAATATCACTCCATGCATAAGTAGCTTCCTGCAATTTTACTTCGTACACAGGATTTACATCACCCACCCACGGAGCAAACCCCTTAAACGGATTCGGCAGCACATCACTGATCTCCTGCAATGTCACGGAATTATCCGATTCATTGGGAGATTTTTTAGTGCAAGAAAACATAAAAACTAACAAAAATAAACTCAGGATAAACCATGAGGATTTAATCTTCAGCATAAAGCATTCTCCAAAATGTTTAATTACCTAAAACAGGGAACTACCTGTTTTTCCAAAAACCTTCCATTTAATTTACAGAAATCCTTTAAAAAACAACATTCTTTTATTCATAGATGTACCTTAGACCTGTCAGCCGATCTATCAGTTCAATTTTCCGGTACAGCTTTTAAAAGCAGGTACTTTCTGAATTCAGCACGAATTTTTCCCTCAGATCCGGATACTCTGCCATAGTCTTTATTGTTAACATAATCATATACTTGATAAGTTTTATTTTTCAGCCCCTTTAGTTCCAGCAGGTCATTCCATTTATCCGCATAAAAAGCATAAAATAAAGTATCTCCCTTTTTTATAACATGTGCCTCAGGTATATCAAATCCTATGTCATAAAGCTCACCGAGGTATTCACCTTTGGGAAGCTCGTTTTTATTATATATTTCTATCCACTTGCTCCACTCTTTTTCTTTTTCCGGAGTCAAACTTATATCACCGCTTTCTCTGTTATTATGAACGCCTACAGGCCACACAAATTTTGATCCCGGTACACCGCCTATTCCAACAGTAGAAGCAAAATCATCCTTACCGTCACTCAATTCCACATGATCACCGTAATAAGGTACATCAGGCCCCATGAGGGCTTTATAAGTTTTTCCTTTAAGGCGGATCTGCCATGAACTCACAGGATCAGAAGATACAGGCTGATTCATGTACGCCATATTGTAAAAAGAACTGGCAGTACCGCAGGGACAAATTTCCACAACTGCATCAGGTTTAACAGAAACAGCTGTTTCATAAATCATTTTAAAGAATTGAGGAAGTTTTTCAACAGACTCCTCTGGATATGCATGATTATGAGCAGGATTATAACACGGAGGAACTGCATTCTGATTCTGCCCGTCAAGTTTAAGTCCGTCAAAATCCCAGTCAATCAGAATCTTTTTAATAAGTTTCTGTGTGTATTCAATAGCCGGCTTAAAAGCAGGACACATGTAATAGCTGTCCCACCAGGTAATCAACTGTTTGGTTCCGTCCTTATTCAGAAGAAGCATATCAGAATGGTTTTTAAGCAGATCAGTTCCCGGATCCGCTGCGAGGGGCACAAACCACAGTTTTGCTTTCAGACCATAGGCATGAATTTTATCAACAAAAGCCCTCATGTCAGCATCACCCCTGGGAAACTTTTCAGGATTTAAATACCAGTCACCTTCTGCTGTCTGCCAGCCGTCATCAAGTACAGCCCATTTAAAACCAAGCTTCTTAACCTCAGGCAGTGTGTTAAGGACTTGATTGACTGTAAAATTCCTCTCATATCCCCAGGCACACCATACAGGCTGATAAGCGGTTTCAGGAAACTCCGGAGCAGAAACACCCTGTTTTCTCATGAAGTTGCTGAATTGTACAAGAGTATGGAAATAATCTCCTTTATGAACAGAAACAAATGTCGTTAATGTGCTCAGAGAATCTCCCGGAGCAAGGACTGTTTTCTTTTTATACTCAACAGAAACTTCTGCTATATGTGTTAAAGAATCCAGTTTTACAGGCAAGGAAACAAGCTTAGGCGTTTTTTCCAGATGCCCTACTGCCAGTCCAGCATCTTTTCTCCACACATCACTGACCGGTGTACCTCCGCCGTAATCGCTTGCATTCATTCCCATATAATTTTTCTGATAAAAACTGTGTTTCAGAGGCAGAACCCAGTCTCTTCTATCCTCATAAGTACCGCTCTGAAAAGACCAGAAAGGTATTTTCTCTGTTTTACTGCCAATAATTTTATACCGGTTGTTTACCCAGCCCCTAACCGGAAGCTTGATACTGCTTTTATTGATATACGTAACATTGAAAACAGCCATGTCAGGAAAATCATTGTAAATTTTAACTTTGACTATTTTTTCCACTTTTAGGCCATTTTTTTCAGCCAGGCCCTTAAGCAGAAGCATCTTACCTGAGCCGATTATATCTTTAAATTTCTTTTTACCGGATGAAATTAGTGCAAAATTTTTCACTGCCATATCTTCAAGCAGTAAGTACTCTGATTTCTGATACTCTTCCATTAAAGGATTTGTATTTTTACCTTCAGCCTGTATCAGGCTGTAAAGCTGGCTGTTAAATTTTACTTTTATTTTAGAAGAGGAAATAGCTGCCTGGTTCTCTGTTTTTTGACAGAATATTTGTAAAAATAACAACATAAATAGCATTGAACAAACTACTGCCCTTTTCATTTTCTTACTCCCTGTTTGTGTTTCATACTAATATTTATTACTCTACCCACAGCACTCCGCCCTTCTCAATTTTTGGAATAGTACAGAATACTTTACCGTCTTTCCACGTGCTTTTTATTTCTACCGGACTTCCGAGAAATGGCAGAAACTTAACTCTTGTATCTTTTGCAGCAAACAGTTCAACAGTTACATTTTTTTCGGGTATTTGAACAGCATTTTTTCTGCCGTAAAGTCCTTTAAAGTTTGCAAAAAATACGTAGGTTTTACCCGCCACATTACAGATCTGAGATAAAACAAACGGGGAAGCAGCAATTTTTACATCAGGGACAAAATCCAGACTGTCAGATAAAATAGACACAAATGCATTTCTCCGTTTTTCAAATTGCATATTTTCAAAATCCCCGTTATGAGCTGCTTGATTAAACTCTTTCCTGCAGACCTTCATGTAGCTTCTGCCAGGATCATCATTCAGAAAAAGGACACTTCCTGTCCGGATAGCAGCAATCTCTGCTATTGGACTGGATTTATATTTATCAAGATTGAAGTTATATTTTGCAGTCTGGCCTGAATAAACAAGTTTATTCCCTTTCTTGATGATTTTTTTCAGCAGAGCAATTTCTCTGTCTGACAAACATCTGATATCAGGAAGGATGAGAAGCTTACCATTAAACTTTTCTAATGTTCTTGGTGTTACAATCCGGAATTCCAAATGCGACTGTATCAGCAAATGCATAATCCCGAAAAAAGACTCTGCAAACTTACTGGTAAAATAATTTCTTGTTTTCGGAGAAAAATATACTCCAACCGGAGCTATTGGTGTTCTTGCAGAATAAAAAATCTTTTCATGTTCTGCTATCCAGGAAAATATAGTCTCTCTCATTTTTATATTATTGGAGCCTGACATAACATGCCCTCTGGCATCCCAGAAATTCGTACCTGCCATAATTTGAGACATTGCCAGATTTTTCATTGCCTCAGCAGGCTCAATGTTTTTTTCTCCGTCCCATGAATAACTCAGCATCCATGATGCTTTATTCTCAGCAAATGATCTGAAAGTGAGCATGCCGATCATATAGCTCAGCCAGTCTAAGGGCTCTCTGTCAGAAGTCATATAAGCGCCTTCACTGTATTCGTGAGCAACAGCATCCACTACTTCGTAAAGCTGATAAACATCTGCACCGACACGTACAGCATCTTCTCCCAGACCCGGATAAATTTCAGCAATTGTTTTACAATCAGGATTTACAGATTTAGCATTCTCATCTATCTCTTTCATAAATTCTGTAATTGTACTGATGCGAAAATCCACCCACTTTCTGAAATTTGCATCTTTAAAATCCCCTAATTTCAAATCTGTTTTTGCATTTAATCCTGTTCTTTTCTCAAACTCTGCAACTGTGTAATCATCAAAACTCGCCCATGTATTTTCCCAGCCGTCAAAATGCGTCATCCAGTAAGGGATGTCCACATAGATACCGTCTATACCTGTTCCAGCTATTTGTCGCACCCGCTCCATAAAAATTTTTCTCCATTCAGCAGCATAGGGGCTTATCCAGATATCTTCATCTCCTTCAGAAATCCAGAAAGCTGTGCCTCCTCCAAACACCGCGGGCCTGCCATAAATATCTCTCTGAACCCAGTCAGGATGATCTTTGAAAAAAGAGTGTTCTGATTTATCTGCATTCGCTGTAATGCACTCAAGGCCGGCAATATAAACAAAAGCACAGTTATTGATTTTATGGGCTTCCTCAGCCATAACACGAATTGCTTCCAGCTTCTTTTCCGGATTCAGAAAACTTTCATATCTGCCCGGAATATCATTGTCAACTTCAATTCCAAACAGATGTGTTTCTTCTGCATCTTTTATTATATTACTGATATTACCTATGTTCAATCCGTGACCTGCAATGCGTACAAAATGCGTCCAGTCCTGCTTGCCGGGATTTTTGTAATTGCAGGCGAGAATAATAACGGAAATTAAAACAATCCCTAAAATAAAAGTCTGTTTTTTCATTTTTTTTACTTCCTTTTATAAATTCTGCGTTAATGTAAGAGAGCCGTCATCATTGGTTTTCTCTAGGCACGCCCACTGTACAGGATAACGGACACCTTTAACTTCAATCTCAGCTCTTACTTTCAGGCCTTTCCAATTTGTACCTTTTGGCAGGATAAACTGTGCCTGACGAACCTTGCCCGGCAGAGGATATCCGGGATCAAGGCTTCCTCCCACATTAACCTTCCTGTCATCACTGTAAACATATACACGAAGTACACCGGGCACACCTGCCAGTCCGTCATTAACCAGTCCCAAAACCAGCCCGTCATGACTCTCTTTTTTAAAATGCCATATCCATGAAGGCCTTACACGATACCCGATTGAACGGGCAAGATCATCAATAGAATCAGGATACTGGTTGTAATATCTCATGATACCTTGTGCTTTAATATTATGCCAGTTCCAGAGGGACCAGTAATTGGGAGATACATCCTTAACATGAGCAATTATATTTTCAGTACGCGGAATTCCGTTTCTTATATGCAGTGATTCAGGAGTTCCGTCTGACATCCCCACCTCAATTACAGCACCTGTCCAAGGCGGACGGTTGCTTAATGATTCAATCTGCATATTTTCAATAAAAATTGTATCTGTACGCAGCCAGTTATTCGAACGGATTGTATGGTCTACAATTTCGGAATTTCCCACTCTGCTGAAATCAGGCTGAGTGTTTGTAACCAGGACTGTCTTGTCCCAATTTTTTGCCTGCATTTCAAAAATCTCAACAAATGCCTTTTCTGCTGTCTGATAATCCGGAAAAGGATTTCCTTCAAAAGGCCACGTATGGCCTTCTCCCCAGAATCCATACATATAGGTATCCACAAACTCAACATCAGGATGGCCGTTATACATATCTGCAAGCAGGCTATCAAATTCATTTAAAGCTGATAAAAATGCAGGGTGATCATACCTGGGAGCATAATGGACCTTACCCGGCAGTCCGATTTTATTAGTTTTCCCCAACTTAATAAAAGGTATTTTTTCAGCAACAAAATCAGGCACTGCATGAGGTTTGATAACAGGATTCATTAACTGAATACGAAAACCTACTTTTTTGTTGTACTTTTCTGCCATTTCAAATGTAATTTTCCAATGATCGCAAAGATCCAGCCTTCCAGGCTTTGTTTGAAGATCCCGCCAGTCTAATCTGATGTAGAGTTTATTGCCAAGGGGAAGTGCTGCCAGTTTTTCAATTGAGTCAGCCAGGGTTTCGCCTTTTACCCTCGGAGGCCCGGCTTCATCACATACGTATGTTACCAGCCCCATGCCAAAATTCGGCATCACCTCTTTTGACGGAAAAGTCGTCATTACAACACTGCTTTCCGGCACAACTTCTTCAGGAGAATAAATCGGAAAGGGTCCCTGGTTCAGCCTGTCCTTAACAATCGGGCCTGATCCGAAATCATACTTATCCCAGTTATGGGCAGGAACAAAAGCCTTTGCACCCTTTATCCCTGATCCCAGAGCTACGGCCAGGCCAGTGCTTTTCAAAAAAGTCCGCCTCTTCATAATAAGTACCCTCTTATAAGTAAAAGATGCTTTA
>JAGGVB010000048.1 GCA_021158245.1 bacterium
GATGGATATCTATCAAAAGGGCGGGCTGCTGAGGTAGGGTTGTTTAGGGAATAGGCAATAAAGAAGGATAAAGGGTGACAAAATAAAAAGGATAAAGGTTAAAGGATAAGAAAAAAGACAAAAGACAAAAAAAATAAGGGTAAAACGTTTATCTGAAAATCTCCGCGCTTGATGATACTATTGGGTTGTTATTCCTGTCCCGATTCTCTCTTATAAATATATTAATCAGAATCGGGAAGGAAACCATAAGCGCAGTACATCATTTAAAATTGAGTATAAACAAAAAAAGGAGCAGGCGTAATGGGCATGACATTTGCCGAAAAGGTTCTTGCCGTAAAATCGGGGAATAAAGAAGTTGTCCCGGGGCAGATTGTAACTGTTAAACCGGATCATCTTCTGACCCACGATAACACGTCGGCAATAATCGGGAAAATAAGCGATGAACTTGACAAATACGGAGTAGTGAGGGATGACCTGTCAATTATTGTGCTTGATCATGTTATTCCTGCAGCATCGGAAAAGGATGCGACAAACCACAAGAAGATTCGTACTTTTGTTAAGAAGCATCATCTGAAAAACTTTTTTGATGTAGGAGAAGGCATCTGCCATCAGATTGTTTATGAAAAAGGATTTGCAAAACCGGGATCTGTCATTCTCGGTTCGGATTCCCACACCTGCTCTTACGGTGCTGTAGGCGCTTTCGCATCAGGTATTGACCGCACTGAAGCTGCGTCAATTATGCTTACAGGCGAGACCTGGCTTAAGGTTCCGCCCACAATAAAAATAACATTAAAAGGCAGTCTGAAATATCCGGCATCTGCAAAAGATCTTATTCTTACTATTATAGGTACAATCAGCGCAGACGGAGCAGGATACAAAGCTGTTGAGTTTCACGGAGATGTGAGCAGTCTTTCAATGGATGAGAGATTTACAATTGCCAACATGGGCGTTGAAATGGGTGCAAAGGTTACTGTGTTCCCTGTTGACGAGACTGCAAAAGAGTTCTTTTCATCAAATAACATCTCCTTTTCACAGAATGATGCAGTTTGGGCAGATCCTGATGCTGAGTACGAAAGGGAGCTGACCTTTAATCTTGATGAAATTAAACCTGTGGTTGCGGCTCCTCATACTGTTGACAATCTAAAATCCATAAAAGATGTTGAGGGAACTCCCATTGACCAGTGCTTTATAGGTACATGCACAAACGGGAGGCTTTCAGATATTAAAATTGCAGCATCAATTCTTAAAGGCAAAAAAATATCTCCTGATACAAGACTCCTGATTTTGCCTGCTTCAAGAAAGATATTAAGAGAAGCCATGGCAAAGGGTTACATTGATACGTTAATTGAAGCGGGAGCTCTGCTTCTGCCTCCAGGGTGCGGCCCGTGTCTTGGCGCACATCAGGGAGCTCTTGCTCCGGGAGAGAAATGTCTTTCAACTGCAAACCGTAATTTTAAAGGCAGAATGGGATGTAAAGAGGCAGAGATTTTTCTTGCTTCTCCTGCTACTGTTGCGGTTTCTGCGATTTACGGCAAGATAACAGATCCCGGAAAGGAGGCAGAGTGATGCGTGTCTGGAAATACGGAGATGATATAAACACAGATATGCTTTTCCCCGGCAAATATACTTATACCTGTTCCACTGTTGAGGAGATAAAACCTCACCTTCTTGAAGATCTTGATGCTGAATTTGCATCAAATGTGCAAAAAGGGGATTTTATTTTTGCAGGCAAAAACTTCGGGTGCGGATCCTCCCGTGAGCAGCCTGCGCTGGGACTTAAAGCAGTGGGAATACGCGCAGTAGTTGCAGAGAGTTTTTCAAGAATATTTTTCAGAGCTTCCATAAATCAGGGTCTGCTTCTTATTGAAAGTCCGGAAGCAGTACGCAGTTATTCTGCAGGAGATGAGGTTGATGTGGATCCTGTTGAAGGAAAGATTTATGTAGGTGATAAAACTTTTTCATTTCCAAAGCTGCCTCCTGAAATGCTGGAGATTATTGAAGCGGGAGGACTGCTTGCTTATACAAAAAAGAAACTTGAAACAAGAAAAAATTAACATAACTATCCTGAAACAACAGAGGTACTTATGCGTTTATACGAGAATGAAGCAAAAAAGATTTTTGAAAGAGAGGGGATACCTGTTCCCCGCCAGTTTGGTATTATCTGTAAACCGGAACAGATAAAAGAGGCTGATGTTGATTTTCCCCTTATGATTAAATCTCTTGTGTTAATAGGAGGCAGGGGAAAAGCAGGAGGCATTAAGAAAGCTGACAATATTGATGATGCTGTTTTAAAAGCAGACAAAATGCTGGGCATGAAACTTCGGGATTATGTTGTTGATATGCTTATGCTGGAGCAGGCAGTTGAAGAGATCGGAGCATGCTACATTGGTGTTACAATGAATCCTGCAACGTACAACAACATCATTATGGTAAGCGCTTCAGGCGGGATGGATATTGAAACAGTGGCAAGAGAAAATCCCGAAGCAATATTAAAAATTGAACTTCCGGATAATGATAAAACACTGCCTGACCAGACAGCAAATCAACTATCTGAATTTCTTCAAAAAGAACTGGAAAAGGCAGGAGATCAAAAAGAAGCTTTAAAAGATGTAATTACAAAGGTTTATAATACATTTCAGAAATACGACTGCAAGGTAACGGAAATTAATCCTCTTATTCTTACTCCGCAAGGCCCTGTTGCTGCAGATGCAAAAATCGTTCTTGATGATAATGCATTGTTCCGCCAGAAAGAGCTTTTCACATTTCTTGGAATTAAGGAAGTGCGCAACGATGTATCGGAACCTACAAAGAATGAAGCGCGTGCACGCAAAGCAGGGTTCCCTTATGTTGATCTTCTGCCGGAAGGAGCAGAAAAAGATCCTGACAAACTCTACGTGGGGATTGTTCCCGGAGGAGCAGGTTATGGCATTTTTTCCATTGACGAAGTTGCCAATGTGGGAGAAAGATTTTTTAACGGAAAAGTAGTGCCTGTAAATTTCATGGATTCAGGAGGAGGCCCTTCTCTTGACAAAGTGGCGGAGATGTTTCATCTGCTTATGGATTATGAAATTGTGGATTTGATAATTACGTCCAGGTTCGGAGGAATTTCCA